>WGOB01000050.1 GCA_016124255.1 Alphaproteobacteria bacterium
ATCGACGGCATCTACGCAACGTTCCGCGAGCGCGTGGCGGCGGGGCGCAATCTGACGCCCGACCAGGTGCGCGAGGTCGCGCGTGGCCGGGTGTGGACGGGCGAGCAGGCCCGGGCGCGTGGGCTTGTCGATCACATCGGCGGTTTCCAGGTGGCGATCGCGCGCGCCCGTGCGCTCGCCGAGATCGGCGAGAATGAACGCACCGAATTGCGCTACTTCCCGGCGCAACGCTCACCGTTCGAGGAGTTGCAGCAATTGTTCGGAACGTCCGCCGAATCCGCGCGCGCCGCGGCTGTTCTCGGCGCGATGATGGGCGATGAGCGCTTGAGCGCGGTCATCCGCGCGGCGCGCGATGAGCACGCCGGCGCACGTGCGCAGGCGGCGCCGCTGACGGTGCGGTGACGATCATAGCGGGCGTGCGGGGCGTCAGCCCCGTACGCTCGCCGCACGCGGACAGCGGTCAGCGACGGTTCTCGACCTCGTATTTCGGGAGGTCGGCGCGCAGCGTCTCATATAGCCGCTGCGTGAAGGCGTCGGGATCTTCATCGACGAAGTCGTCGAAATAGTCTTCCAGATTGGACTCGAAGACGAACTCGCCGTCGTCGGCGAAGATGAAGCCGAGTTCTTCGTCCGTCTCCACGTGGATGACGGCGATGGAGAAGCGGTCGTCCTCGTCGTCTTCGGCGGCCGCGAATGTCAGGCGGCGGCTCTGGATGCGCGCCTGAACCTTGGGCAAGAGCGCGTTGAGCGCGGCGACGTCGTCGAACGGCGATTCCCGCTCCTGCATCGATTGTTCAAGCCGAACGCGGGCGGCGTCGACGTCCTCATCAAAGGGCAGGGCGGGTCCGGACGCTTTTTTCGACATCGCTCACGCCGCCTCCAGCAGGCTCTGGAACACGCCCCATCCGCTGAGGCGATCGAGGCTTGGATCGCTGACGCGCTCCGGATGCGGCATCATCCCCATCACGTTGCCCCCGTCGTTGATCACCGCGGCGATGTCGCGGGCTGAGCCGTTTGGATTGTCGAGGTAGCGCAATACGACGCGGCCTTCGCCTTCAAGGCGGTCGAGCGTCTCATCGTCGGCGAAGAAGCGGCCGTCCGCATGCGCGACGGGGATCGCCGTTTCGCGTTGCGCACGGTAGGCGCGCGTGAAGGAGGTGTTGGCGTTCGCGATCTCGAGGGAGACTTCGCGGCAGACGAAACGCAGCCCAGCATTGCGCATGAGCGCGCCTGGCAGCAGCCGCGCTTCGGTGAGAATCTGGAAGCCGTTGCAAACGCCGAGCACAAGGCCGCCGCGTTCTGCATGCCGGCGGACGGCGGTCATGATTGGGCTGCGCGCGCTCATCGCGCCGGAGCGGAGGTAATCTCCAAAGGAGAACCCCCCGGGCAGCAAGACAAAATCAGTCCCGGCCGGCAGGTCTTGATCCTGATGCCAAACCATCGCGGCGCGGGCGCCGGTGACGCGCTCGATCGCCACGGCCGCGTCCCGGTCGCAGTTCGATCCGGGAAACACGATGACTGCTGATTTCATGACGCTTCCATAGTGTGCGTCGCCATTTCGGCCAAGCGAGAGAATAGCTATGGAAGGGGCCGCGCCGCCCGGACAGAACGCCTGGGGGCGCGCGCATGGGGGACCTCAATGAGCCAGGAGACAACGCTGTTCCTGCTTGCGGCCGCCGCGGTCGTGGTTCTTGTGGCGACCTTCGTCAGCCAGCAGCGGCGTAGCCGACGGCGATCCCATGGCGATGAAACCGGCCCGGCCATCTGGGGCGGGGGCGACTACGCCGGTTCAGGGCGCAGCAAAACGCACCACGACAACAATGACGGCGGCGGAGACGCCGGCGACGGCGGCGGCGAGTAGCGTCTATTCGGCGATTTCGACGCGGTAGCTTTCGATCACCGTGTTCGCGAGCAGCTTTTCACACATGTCGGTGACCTGCGCGCGCGCCTCTTCGCGGTCCGTCAGATGCGCGAGCTCAAGCTCGATCACCTTGCCGACGCGCGCTTCTTGAACCCCGCCGAAGCCCAGCCCGGTGAGGGCGTTGGCGACAGCTTTGCCCTGTACATCGAGCACGCCCGGCTTCAGGCCTACATGAACGATCGCTTTCATTCCCCCCGAGCCCTTCCTCGTTGTTCAATGCACGGATTCGCCGCCGCTCGCGGCGGCTTGCTTCAAGATGCCGAGCCGGCGCGCGACTTCCACATAGGCTTCCGTGACGTTGCCGAGATCGCGGCGGAAGCGATCCTTGTCCATCTTCTCATTGGTCTGGACATCCCACAGGCGACATGAATCCGGGCTGATCTCGTCGGCGAGCACGGTGCGCACCATGTCCTGCTCATAGAGGCGGCCGAACTCGAGCTTGAAGTCGATCAGCCGAATGCCGACCGCGCCGAACATCCCGAACAGGTAGTCGTTGATGCGCAGCGTCAGCGCCATGATGTCGTCGATCTCCTGAGTGGAGGCCCAGTTGAACGCGGTGATGTGCTCCTCCGCGACCATCGGGTCGCCGAGGCCGTCGTTCTTGTAGTAGAATTCGATGATCGAGCGCGGAAGGGGCGTGCCTTCCTCGATCCCAAGCCGTTGCGACAGCGAACCGGCCGCGACGTTGCGGCAGACCACCTCGAGCGGAATGATCTCAACCTCGCGGATGAGCTGCTCGCGCATGTTCACCATCTTGATGAAGTGCGTCGGCACGCCAATCGCGTTCAGGTTCTGCATAATGAATGCGGAGATCTGATTGTTGACGACGCCCTTGCCCTCAAGAATAGCCTTCTTTTGGGCGTTGAACGCGGTCGCGTCGTCTTTGAAATACTGGATGAATGTTCCGGGTTCCGGCCCCTCGAAGATGATCTTCGCCTTGCCTTCGTAGATTTTCTTGCGCCGGGACATGGAAGTCCTCCTTGCGGACGGACGCAAAGCGCGCCGCCCACGGCCGCCGTTCCTCCAAGTCCCGTCGTGGAAGGTGGGGGTCTCAGGTGACTCGGTTTTGCGCCGTGACCTAGATGTAGAGGATGCCGCCCCGCCCGACAATCGGGGCTTGCGGCGGCGAACCCACAATAATGATGCGGTTTCTCGTTCGCCCGCGTGCTGCGATTGATCGGCCTCGCGCGGCTCTTTATCTAGACGCGCAGAGGAGCATCCATGACCCAGTTCGATGATCGCGAGCGCGCCGAAGAGAAGCGCTTCCAGCTCAACCAGGAGCAGGAGTTCAAGGCGCAGGCGCGGCGCGCGCGGCTCGTGGGCGAATGGGCGGCCTCGATGATGGGGTTGTCGGACGCCGACGTCGCGGCCTACGCCAAGTCGGTGGTCATGGCCGATCTTGAGGAGGCCGGCGAAGAAGATCTTTTCCGGAAGATTCGCGCCGACATCGACGCCAAGCAGGTGGCGATCTCCGATCACCAGATTCGTACGCGGATGGCCGAAGCGCTCGACGAAGCGCGCGCGCAGATTCGCGCCGAAGGCTGAGGTTCACTCGGTCGCGGCGTCGACCGCGGCGAGGTTCATCTCGAAGAATTGCACCCAGGTCGCGCCGTCATCGGTGGAGACCTCGCCGATTTCGCGCCACGTCCCCGGCGTCGGCGCGGTGATGGTGTAGCGGATGTCCACCGCTGCGTTCGGCGAGAAGCCCCACTGAAACGCATTCTCAGCGGTCAGCGCGCCGGCGACGGAATAGCCGCGCCCATAGGCGTAGGTCTGCATCTCATACCGGTCGGCTTCGTCGTTCCACGAGATCACGCCGAACGCCTGGAAGCCCGGCGCCCCGGGGGAGTCTTCCGGCGATGTCGCGGCGCCTTCGACAGTCATGACGAGGCCGCCAGCGCGGGTCTCGGCGCGCTCGTGGTGGGTGAACGTGCGCCGGACCCGGTCCTGACCCACAACCCAGCCGTCGCCGCGGAATTCGCCGACCATGAAGTCGAGCCGTTCGATCGCGGCGCGCCGCTCGGCCGCGGCTTCCGGCGAGGGCGCCTGCGCAAGCGCCGGCGCAGCGAATGCGCAGAATAGGGCGATGAACGACGCCAGCGTTTTCATGGGGCCTCCGTTTCGATCATTCGAACACGCGCGCGAAGATGGCGTCAACGCGTGCGAAGTGATGGGCGTCGTCGAAGCAGGCGGCGAGTTCGCTCGGCGTCAACGCTACCGCTGGATCGGCTGCAAGCGCCTGCTGCAGCGCATCCCCCGGCCGCGGGGCCGGCGTGCGCCAGACCGCCATGGCGTGCGTCTGCACCAGCGCGTATGCGGCTTCGCGCGACAGGCCTTTCTGCGTCAGCGCCAGAAGCACGCGCTGAGAATTGTGCAGACCCCCAAGCAGCGCCAGATTGCGGGCCATCGCGTCGGGATAGACGATCAGCTTCTCGATCACGTCGGCCATGCGGTGGAGCGCGAAATCGAGATGGATCGTCGCGTCGGGCGCGATGCCGCGCTCGACGGAAGAATGTGAGATGTCGCGCTCGTGCCAGAGCGCCACGTTCTCCAGCGCCGGCGTCACCGCGGAGCGCACCAGCCGCGCCAGGCCGCAGAGATTTTCCGTGAGCACCGGGTTGCGCTTGTGGGGCATCGCGGAAGAGCCCTTCTGGCCGGCTTCGAAGAACTCCTCCGCTTCCAGAACCTCCGTACGCTGAAGGTGGCGCACTTCCGTCGCCAGCGCCTCGATCGAGGAGGCGATCACGCCGAGTGCGGCGAAGAACGCCGCATGCCGGTCGCGCGGGATCACCTGCGTCGAGATCGGCTCGATCGCGAGGCCGAGCTTCGATGCGACGTAGGCCTCCACGCGGGGATCGATCTGCGCAAACGTTCCGACGGCGCCGGAGATCGCGCAGGTCGCGATCTCGGCGCGCGCCGCTTCCAGCCGTGCGCGCCCGCGGGCGAAAGCGGCGTAGTGCGATGCAAGCTTCAGCCCGAACGTCGTCGGCTCGGCATGGATGCCGTGCGAGCGGCCGATGCACGGCGTCAGTTTGTGCTCGAACGCGCGCGTCTTCAGCGCCGCCAGCAGGCGCTCGATCCCGATGGCGAGGAGATCGCTTGCGCGCGCCAATTGAACGGCGAGGCAGGTGTCGAGCACATCGGAGGAGGTCATGCCCTGGTGCGCGAAGCGCGCGTCTTCGCCCACGTATTCAGCGACGTTAGTGAGAAAGGCGATCACGTCGTGACGCACTTCACGCTCGATCGCGTCGATGCGCGCGACGTCGAACTTGCCTTTGGCGCGGTAGGCGGCGGCCGCCGCTTTTGGGATCGTGCCCAGTTCGCCGAGCGCCTCCATGGCCAGCGCCTCGATCTCGAACCAGATGGAGAAGCGCGTTTCCGGCGACCAGATCGCCGTCATCTCCGGGCGGGCGTAGCGGGGAATCATCGCCGCTGCTTAAGCCGCGGCGCCGATCCTGGCAAACCGGCGCGCCGGCGTCGGCTCAGCCTAGCGCTTTCCGGAAGCACACGATGCGCTCCACCTCCTCAAAGCCGAGGCGGCCGTGGGCGAGCTGGCTCGCCTCGTTCCAAAGCTGCGTGTCGGAGGCGATCTCGGCGTGTCCCGCAGCACGCGCCCATGCTTCGACCGCGGCCATCAGGGCGGCGCCCACGCCGCGCCGGCGCGCTTCCGGCGCGACGAACCAGCCCTCGACGAAGGGCACCGGGCTGGTCGTACACCCCTCAGCATAGTCGCGCAGCGAGAGCTCGATCATGCCGACGGCGGCGCCGGCGTCGTCGAGCGCAATGAACACGCTGTCGTTCCAGCCTACGCCGTCGAAATAGGCGTCGCATTCTTCGCGCAGGTCGCCGGCGTGCTCCTCGGGCCAGAGCGCTGCGCGCATCGCGGCCCAGGCGTCGATGTCGCCCTGCTCGACCGGACGTACCGCGATCAACTGATGAGATCCTTCTTCATCGTCGGCATCATCAGCAGGAAATGCAGCCCGCCCCAGGCGTAGCCGAGCACGCCGATGATCATGGCGAGCTTAAGCCCGTCGGCGCGTGCGGTCGCGCAGGCGCCGCCCGTGGCGAGATCGGCGCACGCCTGAGCGTAAACGCCGGCCCCTGAATAATTCGTCGCTGCAAACAGATCGGAGAGCGCGCCGATGATTGGAGGGCCCAGCGCATAGCCGATGAGATTGACGATGAAGAGCAGGATCGCCGCCGCGGTCGCGCGCATGCGCGGCGTCACGAGGCCCTGTGTGACCCCGAACAATGGTCCGAGATAGAAGTAGTGCAGCATCGCTGCGGGTACGAGCGCGAGGATCAGCACTGGGAGCGACGGCGAGAGCAACCCTGCGACGTAGAGCGGCGCAGAGATGATCAGCCCGACGCCGGGCACCCAGGCATGCGCGCGCGGATGCCGCGGCGCCAGGCGATCGGACAAGAAGCCTCCGAGGAATGTGCCCGCCGCCGCTGCGCCGCCGGCGACAACGCCGAAATAGATCGACGCCTCAAACGCGCTGAGCCCGTGCGAGCGCATGAAGAACGAGTTGAGGAATTGCCCGACGCCATAACCGACGAACGACGTGACCGCGCCGCCGAGCGCGACGTTCCAAAACGTCCACTTGCCGGCGAGCGCCTTGACCACGGTGAAGAAGTCCGGCGGCTCAGCGGCGCCGGCGTCCTGTCGCGCCGGCTCCTTGACGGTGAGCACGAAGAGCAGCGCCAGAGCAACGCCCGGCAGGCCGAGCCACAGGAATGCAGCGCGCCAATCCACGTTCGTCGCCAGCCAGCCGCCGCCGACCGCGGCCAGCATCGAGCCGATGGGGATGCCGAGCGCGTAAATCGAAAGCGCCGAGGCGCGCCGTTCCGCCGGGAAATAGTCCGAGATCAGCGAGTGCGACGGCGGCGAGCACCCTGCCTCGCCGATGCCGACGCCGATGCGCGACATGAGCAAGAGCCCGAACGACACGCTGGCGAGACCGCCGAACGCGGGGGCGATGTTGATGCCGAGCGCCTGCACGCCGTTCTCCGCGATCAGCGGCAGGCAGGCGCTGCCGAGCGCGGCGCCGAGCACCAGCGCGGCGCTGACCCACATCCGCTGGGCGATGAAGATGAGCGCCACAGGCGCCAGGATCACCAGGAAGAGCGCGACATGCAGCGGCGTCGGCAGCTGGCCGGAGAGACCGCAGAGCGCGGTCATGATGCTCCATATCGCCAGCGCGCCGCCGACGATCAGGACGCGGTTGAAGCGCTCCGCAAGCCGGCCGATCGGCAGCCCCAGGAAGGTGTAGAGGATCGCGAAGGCCGGGCCGCCGAGGAGGCCCATCATGAAATCCGTCGCCTCGAAGGCGCGCTTCACCGGCTCGTTGAGCACGCCCACGAGCGTGCGGTCGATGAAATTAAAGGTGTACACGAACAGCAGGAGACCGAGCGCGTACCGCGCGGCGTTCGCGGCTTTGGGAATTGCGGGCGCGGCTGCGGCTTCGGCCTGCGTCGTCATGCGTCGAACTCCCCTGGGCTTGTCCTTTTGCCGCGACCTTTGCCGGGGACGGCGGCGCTGTCCACCCAATGCGCTGCGTCGGGGCGGTCCGCGGACGTCGCGGGCGTTTCAGCCGCGGGCGACGAGATCGTGCAAATAGGTCCGCGCCGAGACGAAGAAGCAAAGCGCTGCGGGGATGAAGAACAGCGCCGTCGCCGACATCGAGAGCCGCAGGCCCTCGCCATAGGCGGCGCGGCAGATCGCCTGGTCGGGCGCGCTGAGCGTCGCGACAATCTCCCGGGAGCGGCAGGCCTCGGCGGTGAGCGCCGCCCCGGACTCCTGGCCGGCAAGCTGCATGGCCATGAACGCATCGCTCAGCCAGCCGACGATGAGCGGCCCCAGCCCATTGCCGACAAGTGCTACCGTCAGCAGCAAAATCGCAATCGCTGACGCACGCGAGCGCGTCGACACCACGCCCTGGCCGATCGTGTATTGCGAGCCGAGATAGGCGTAGTGCGCGGCCGACGCGAGGCACCATACAACGAGCATCAAGGCGCGCTGGTCGTTTGGCATGAAGAAGGCTGCAAGATAGAGCGGGATGGAAAGCAGAAGCCCCACGCCGGGCAGCCACGCGACAATGCGGTTGTGACGCGATGCGAACCTGTCGACCAGAAATCCGCCGAGGAACGTGCCGAGCGCCGCGCACAACGAGAGCGGCACGCCGAATTGCAGCGCGAAGGCGCCGGGATCGATGCCGTGGACGCGCTGCGCCATCGGCGCCTGGAATCCGGCAAGGCCGTAGCCGACGAGCGCGGTGATCGCCGCCGCGGCCGCCATCCACCAGAAGGTCGGCTTGGACGCGAGTTCGCGCAGCGTCTGCGCAAAGTTCGCTTTGTCCACGCGCTGCGTCCCCGGCGGATCGGACGCGCCCCGAGGCGGCTCCTTGATCGTAAAGAGCACAATGAGCGCGACGACGACGCCCGGCGCGCCGATCACGATGAACGCGAGGCGCCAGCCTTCGATCTGCGCCCAATCAAGCGGCGGGAAAAGCGCGAGGAGGTTGAGGCTCGAGAGCGCGGCTTCCACGTTCGCGCCGGTGAGCCCGACTGCGATGGGGCCGCCGAACGCATAGGAGAGTGCGCCGCCGATGGTGACGCCCATCGCGTAGATTCCGAGCGCATTGGCGCGGCTGGAGGGCTTGAAGTAATCGCCGATGAGCGAGTTCGCCGGGGGCGTGCAGCCGGCTTCGCCGATCGCAACGCCGATGCGCGCAAAGAGCAGGAAGGCGAAGCTCGTGGCGAAGCCGCAAAGCGCCGCCATCACCGACCAGATCGCGATGCACAGCGCAATGATAGCGACGCGGTTGAAGCGGTCCGCCGCCATCGCGATGGGAATGCCCATCAGCGCATAGAAGATCGCGAAAGGCGGGCCGTTGAGGAAGCCATACTCGCTGTCGCTCAGATCGAACGCATCGATCACCGGCTGGGCGATGACCGATAGCAGGTTCCGGTCGATGAAGTTCAGCGTGTAGACGAGGGTGAGAACCGCGAGCACATAGCCGCGATAGGAGGCTGTTCCAAAGCTTCGCGCGCCCTCGGATGGGGCCTGGCCCGCCGCCGCCTCCGCCACGATCATCCTCCCCCGCGCTTCTTTTAAGGGGGCTACCTTAGTGGTCCGCGCCGCGGGCGCAACGCCGCTCGCCCCGGCAGGCTACATGAGGCCCAGCGACTTGAGGCTGGCTTCGCCGCGCCGGCCGATCACCAGATGGTCGTGCACCTTCACGCCGATCGCATCGGTGGCGAGCACGATCTCCTTGGTGATCGACACGTCCGCGGCCGAGGGCGTGGGATCGCCGCTCGGATGATTGTGCACCAGGATCACGGCTGCGGCGCTAAGCTCCAGGGCCCGGCGCGCCACTTCGCGCGGGTAGACCGGCGCGTGGTCGATCGTGCCTTCGTTGAGGACTTCGTCCGCGATGAGCTGGTTCTTGATGTCGAGGAAGAGAACGCGGAATTGCTCGCGCGCGGCCTGCGCCATCGCCACGCGACAATAATTCGTCAGCTGAGACCAGGAGCCGATCAGCGGACGCCGCGTCGCTTCAGCGCGCGCCGCGCGCTCCAGGGCCGCCTGCACCACCTTGAGTTCAAGCGCCACGGCGGGGCCGGCGCCCGGCGTCTCGGCGAGCAGCGCCTGGGGCGCGCCGAGCACGCCGGCGATATCGCCGAAGCGCGCGATCAGAGCCTTGGCCAGGGGCTTGGTGTCGCGGCGAGGGATGACGCGGAAGAGCAGAAGTTCGAGGATTTCGTAGTCAGCGAGCGCGACCGGGCCCGCGGTTTCGAACTTCTCGCGCAGCCTGGCGCCATGATCGTGATAGTGCGGCGACGCCGGCGTCGGATGCTTTAGGCGCGGCGTGCGGGCGCCGGCGTCATGCGCGGGCGCGATCGGCGCGGCGTCTGCAGTGAAGAGGAGACGCGAAGCATCCTCCACCGCCGTACGCAGGATTTCTTCGTCGCTGGCGCGGCGCTTGCGCGAGGAGGGCGGCGTCGCGCGCTGCGGCATCACGCGCTCGCAGCGAGAAGCGCGTGCGGCTGATCGAGCCCGGCGGGCGACCGGGTGAAAATCTCCACGCCGTCCTCCGTCACGCCGACAGAGTGTTCATATTGCGCGGTCAGCGACTTGTCCTTTGTGACGGCGGTCCAGCCGTCCGACAGGATCCGCACGCCTGGCGCGCCGTAATTGATCATCGGCTCGACTGTGAAGATCATCCCGGCTTTCAGCACTTGGCCGGCGCCGGCGCGCCCGTAGTGCAGCACGTTCGGCGCATCGTGAAATACCTCGCCGAGGCCGTGGCCGCAGAACTCGCGCACCACCGAAAAGCGTTCCCCATGCGCCTTGGCCTGGATCGCCGCGCCGACATCGCCAAGCGTCGCGCCCGGCCGGATCACGGCGATGCCGGCCATCAGCGCCTCATAGGTCGTGTCCATCAGGCGCTGGGCTTTCCGCTTCGGCGCGCCGACGGCGTACATCCGCGAGGTGTCGCCATGCCAACCGTCGACGATCGCGGTGACGTCGATGTTGACAATGTCGTCGTCGCGCAATGCGCGGTCTCCGGGGATGCCGTGGCAGACGACGTGGTTGAGCGAGGTGCAGATCGTGTGGCGGTAGCCGCGGTAGAAAATGCATGCCGGCAGCGCGCCGTGGTCGAGGATGAACTCGCGCGCGAGATCGTCAAGGCGGCGCGTTGAGACGCCGGCCTTGACCTCGGGAACCAGCATGTCGAGGCAGGCCGCCGCGAGCTGGCCGGCGTTGCGCATGCCGACGAACGCTTCCGGCCCGTGCAGCTTGATCCTGCCGGACGGGGCGCGCGGGGCCTCGCGCGCGTCGACATAGTCGAGAATGGCTGCGTCGGTGATGGTCATCTGCTCAGTCTAGCATTTTTCCGATGAACGAGGATGTGACGCCACGGAGCGCGCCACGCAAGACCTACGCGTCCGGCCAGGGGTAGCCGCGCACCCGTTCCAGGTGGCGCTCGAACACGGCCTGGGCCATCGGGTCGAAATCGTTCACCAGGAACGCGTGCTTGCGGAAATAGCCGCGGCCAGGCCGCTGGGTGGAGCGGTTCACCACCAGGCACGGCAAGGGCGGTTCGCTCCGGCGGCGGTTTTCCTCGGCGACGGCGTCCAGGGTCGTCCACAACATCGGCTGGTCGAAATCGGCGACACACTCGCCCTCCGCGTGCGCTAGGCTCCTCAGCCGCGCTTCGGCGGTGGTGTAGTCGATCGGCTGCCCGGTTTCGACGGCCTGCCGGATCAGCACCCGGCGCAATAGGAGCACCAGCCCGGGTGCTGCGCCGTCGGCGTGCGCCTGGGAAACGCGGCTGAGCTCCGGCGTTCGCGTCAAGGCCTCCAGCCGCTCGGTCACGCGCAGCCATTCGGCGTCGTCCAGGGCGCCGTCCCAGCGTGAAAGATCGACCGTCTCCAGCTGGCCGAACCCCAGCGGCGGGGTGCAGGGGGAGAGCTTCACCGGGATCAGCACGCCGCGCGCTTTGCCGACATGGGCCTCGTCGAGCACGAAATCGCTGATGACGGCGCCCGGCGTCCAGCAGACGATCATCGACTTGGCGGCCTGCGCTTCGCGCGCGATCTCGTCGCGGAACGTAACCCCAGGCGTCAGCCGCGCATCAATCCATACGTCGAGGTCGATCTCGCGCAGCGCCTGATTGAGCGTCTCGACGCGCCCGCGGTCGGTGCGGGCATAGGATATGAACACGTCGGCCATGGTCCGCGCGCCGTAGCGCGATTCTGGTTACCCTTTCGGGTAAAGGATCATCTGCGTGCAGCGAAATGCAGCGATGACCTTGCCGGCGTTTCGGGCCTCGGCGTCCCAGACTTGGGTCGTGCGCCCGCCGTGAACCAGCCGCGCCTCGCACATGATCTCATCGCCGACGGCGGCGGTCCCGAAGAAATTGGTCTTCAGCTCGATGGTGATGAACCCGACCGCGCCTTCGGGACGCGAGACGACGCACGCGTAACCGCAAGCCGTGTCGAGGAACGTCACCACGCTGCCGGCGTGCATGTAGCCGTTCGGCGCCATATGCCGCTTCTCCACGACGAACCGCCCGCGCGCATAGCCGTGGGTGATCTCCTCCCAGACAAGGCCCAGATGATCGGGCAAATGGTCTTTCTGCGCGGCGTTGAACCGTTCGGCTTCGTTCATCGTCAGCGTCCCTTGAACGCGGGCTCGCGCTTTTCCAGGAAGCTCGCCACGCCTTCGCGATGGTCTTCAGTCTGGAACAGCATCCGGAGGGTTTCGATCGTCCAGGAGCCGATCTCGCGCGGATCGCCATAGGCGGCGCGCCGCAACCCGTCCTTCATGTAGCGCAGGGCGAGCGGCGCGTTGGCCGCGATCCGCGCAGCGAGCGCCCGCGCCTTCGCCAGCAATTCGCCATGCGCGGCCACCTCGCTCACCAGGCCGATCCGCAGCGCCTCCTGCGCGTCGATGACGTCGCCGGTGAAGAGAAGCTCCGCGGCTTTCGCCGGCCCGACAAGCGCGGGTAGGCGGTAGAAGCCGCCGACGTCGGCGATGAGCCCGCGCTTGATGAACATCTCGGAGAACTTCGCCTCATCCGACGCGATGCGGATGTCGGCGTAGAGCGCCAGCTCCATTCCCCAGCCGATCGCTGCGCCGTTCACGGCGGCGATCACCGGGCGATCGCATTCGAGCGCGGCCATCGCGGCCGGGGTCGGGGGATGGCGCACCGTGCGGGCGCGCGGCGTCTCCTCCGGCGGGCGCGCGCCGGTCATCATCTCCTTCACGTCCTCGCCGGCGCAGAACGCGGGGTCGGCGCCGGTCACGATCACGCAGCGCACCACGGGATCAGCCTGCGCGGCGCGGAAGGCCCATTCGATCTCGGCGTAGGCGCGCGGGTTGAGCGCGTTGCGGCGCTCGGGGCGGTTCAGCGTGATTTCCGCTACGTGATCGGCGACGGCGTAGAGCGTGTGCTGGAAGTCCTTGGGCGCGATCATCGGCTCCTCCTTGGGAAGAGCATGGCGCGGCGAACGCGGCGGAAGTCCAGCCCTTCGCAAGCCGGCGCAGGGCTTGGTAAGATGGCGTGATGACCACCTCCCTCGTGCGCGGCGCCGTGCTGCTGATCGGCGATGAAGTGCTCTCCGGCAGGACGCAGGACGTGAACCTGCAGGCGATCGCCAAGTTTCTCGCGCCGCTTGGCGTGCAGCTCGCCGAAGCGCGCGTTGTGTCGGACGAGGTTCCTGAGATCGTCGCGGCGCTGAATGCGCTCCGCACGCGCTACGATTACGTGTTCACCACCGGCGGGATCGGCCCCACGCACGACGACAAGACTGCAGACGCGGTCGCGCAGGCGTTCGGCGTCGTCATCGACGTGCGCGCGGACGCGCGCGCGATCCTGGAGAAACACTACACGTCCGGCCCGCTCAACGAGGCGCGCCTGCGGATGGCGCGTATTCCCGACGGCGCGGTGCTGATCGACAATCCGGTCTCGCGCGCGCCCGGCTTCATGCTCGGGAACGTGTTCGTCATGGCCGGCGTGCCCTCGATCATGCGCGGCATGCTTTTGGGCGTCGCGCCGCACATCAAGGGCGGCAAGATCGTCGAACAGCGGATCTGGCGCGGGCGCGGGCTGCGCGAAGGCGATCTCGCGGAAGGCCTGCAGGCGCTCGATGAGAAATACGCGGCGGTGAGCTTCGGCTCCTATCCCTGGTTCTCCGCGCAGGGACATGGCGTCCACCTCGTCGCCCGCTCGGTGGAACCGGAGACGCTGGAGGCGGCGAGCGCGGAACTCGCGGCGTTCATGCGTGCGCTGGGGGCTGAACCAGAACTGGTGCGCGAGGACGAGCGCTGAGGCGCGCCGTTCGTCGACATTTCTCCCGCTGCGCGCGCAACCCCTTGTCTCATCTGGGCCGGGCCGTTTTGATGCGGCGCGAAACGTCGCGATGTGGGGACATGATGCGCGCTTACCTTGCCGCCGCTGCGGCGGCTTGCCTCTTTGCGGGAGGCTGCGCCACAAGCGGCGACGCCGATCCCGCCCAGCTGACGGCATCGGCGCCGGCGGCGGTTTACCCGTCCACTTATGTGCGCCGGCCCGGCCCGCCGACGCTCTTCCGCGGCGGCACAATCCTTGACGGGGCCGGGGGCGAGTTCGCCGCGGCCGACCTCCTCATCGCGGACGGGCGCGTCGTCGCGCTTGGGCAAAATCTCGCCGCGCCGCAGGGCGCCGAGATCGTCGACGCGCAGGGCAGGTACGTCACGGCCGGCATCATCGACGCGCACTCGCATCTCGGCGTCTATCCCTCGCCCTCGATCCAAGCAACCTCCGACGGGAATGAGGCGACCCAGCCCAATACCGCGGAAGTCTGGGCCGAGCATTCGGTCTGGCCGATGGATCCCGGCTTCGAGCGTGCGGTGGCCGGCGGGATCACCGCGCTGCACATTCTTCCGGGTTCGGCCAATCTGTTCGGCGGGCGCGGGGTGACGCTGCGTCCGGTGCTCGGCGCGCGCACGGTGCAGGAGATGAAATTCCCCGACGCGCCGCAGAGCCTCAAGATGGCGTGCGGCGAGAATCCATCGCGCGTCTACGGTTCGCGCAATTCATCGCCGGCCACCGGCATGGGCAATGTGGCGGGCTATCGCCAATCTTTCGCGCAGGCGCAGGAATATCGCCGCAACTGGGCGCGCTACCGCGAACGCATGGCGGCGCGCACGGCGGACTCGGAGGGCGATCCGCCGACGCCGCCTGACCGCAATCTCGAATTGGAGACGCTCGTCGGCGTGCTCGAGGGCGAGATCGTGCTGCAATGGCATTGCTATCGCGCCGACGAGATGGCGATCGCGATCGATGTGGCGCGCGAGTTCGGCTTTCGCATCTCCGCGTTCCACCACGCGGTGGAGGCCTACAAGATCGCCGACATCCTTGCGCAAGAGAACATCTGCGCGGCGATGTGGGCCGATTGGTGGGGATTCAAAATCGAGGCCTATGACGGCATTCGCGAGAACATCCCGTTTGTGCACGCAGCCGGGGGCTGCGCCATCGTCCATTCCGACAGCGATGTCGGCATTCAGCGGCTGAACCAGGAAGCAGCGAAGGCGCTGTCGGACGCACGCCGCGCGGGCCTCACGATCAGCCGCGCGGAAGCGTGGACGTGGTTGTCTCGCAATCCCGCACGGGCGCTCGGCATCGACGACGTGACCGGCACGCTCGAAGTCGGCAAGGCCGCCGATGTGGTGCTCTGGTCGGCCGATCCTTTCTCCACGTACGCGGTTGCGGAGCGCGTCTATGTCGAGGGCGCACTGATGCATCAGCGCGGCGCGGCGCGATCGCCGCCGTCGGACTTCGAACTCGGCCAATCCTATTGGGAGGCCGGCCAATGAAGACGTTCGCCGTGTTCGTCTTCTCGCTCCTCAGCGCCGCAGCGGCGGTCGCGGAGCCGATCCTGATCCGCGATGGCCGGGTCGTGACCAACGCCGCCGCCGGCGTGATCGAGAACGGCGACGTGCTGATCGACAACGGCCGCATCGCCGCGGTCGGCGCCGACATCGCTGCGCCCCGCGGCGCGCGCATCATCGACGCCGACGGCGGCTGGATCACCCCCGGCGTGTTTGCGGCGATGAGCCAGGTGGGCCTCAACGAGATCTCCGGCTCCGGCGCGCCGGACGACGCCAGCATTTCCGGCGATCGCGTCTCAGCGGCGGTCGATGCGCGCAGGGCGTTCAATCCCGGCGTTTCGGCGGTGCCGGTGACGCGCATCGAAGGCGTGACGCGCGCCGCGATCGCGCCGGCGGCGACGGGCACGATGTTCTCCGGGCAGGGCGCGCTCGTGTCGCTCGATGGGCGGCCCGATAGCGTGTTCGGGCGGCCGTTCCTGATCGTGGAGCTTGGCGAAACGGGCGCGGGCCGCGTGGGCGGTTCGCGCGCGGCGCTGTGGCCGCTGTTCGAGGCGGCGCTGCGCGATGCGCTCGAATATCCCGGCCGGTATCGCTCCGGGCAGGGCGGGGTCGTGCTCAACGAAATCGACGCCGCGGCCGTGCAGTCCTACGCGCGGGGCCATGGCCTCATCGTCGTGCATATCGATCGCGCCGCCGATATACGCGAACTCATCCGCTTCAAGCGCGCGAACCCGGCGTTGCGGCTGGTGATCCATGGCGGCGCCGAAGCGTGGCTCGTCGCCGGCGAGCTCGCGGCGGCCGGCATTCCCGTCATCGTCGATCCGATGGCCAATCTGCCCGACCGGCTGGAGCGGCTGGCCGCACGGCTCGACAACGCAGCACTGCTGCACGCGGCCGGGGTGACGATCGCGATTGCGCCGTCATCGGAAACGATGGACGCGCATCAGGCGCGCCTTGCGCTGCAACTTGCGGGCAACGCGGTCGCCAACGGCCTGCCTTGGGACGCCGCCTTCGCCGCGATCACCCGCACGCCGGCGGAAATTTTCGGCGTCAGCACCGATCTCGGCGTCTTGGAGCGCGGGCGCATCGCCGACGTCGTGGTGTGGGACGGCGATCCGCTTGAGGTGTCGAGCGCGCCGACTGCGGTGTTCGTCTCGGGCCGCGATTATCCGCTCGTGTCGCGCCAGACCCGCCTGCGCGATCGCTACAACCCCGCTAACGATTAGGGGCGCTGTCGTTTCCTGGGGCGCTCGGCGGGACTCGAACCCGCACTCCCGAAGGAAGCGGATTTTAAGTCCGCTGCGTCTACCTGTTCCGCCACGAGCGCGTCGGCAAAGTATACGCCGCCCGGCGCGACCGGCTCAAACCTCACACAGAAAGACGCCGCCGGTTCTTTCGAAACGGCGGCGCCAGTCAGTGCAGGAGGAGAAATCCTAGAGCGCGCGGCTGATCGTCAGCACCACGCGCCCGTCCGACACGTCGTCGCCCGAAGGGCCGATCAGGTCGGGGTCGAGATCGGTGTCGAAATAGCGGAGATCGGCGCCGAAGCCGTAGAAGCTGGCCGAGCCGCCGATATTCCAGGTGGTGTAATTGTCGCCGGCCGCGCCGTAATAGTTGGCGACGTCGACGTCCTGGTTGCCGAACGCGCCGGACACGGTGAACGGTGTGGACGGGATCGCGTACGCCGCCTTGATCTCAGCGTAGAGGCCGCTGTCGTCGCCGACAGTGAATGTGAAGTCCGG
This sequence comes from Alphaproteobacteria bacterium, assembly GCA_016124255.1. GTDB lineage: Bacteria > Pseudomonadota > Alphaproteobacteria > Caulobacterales > Aquidulcibacteraceae > CADEEL01. The sequence continues at coordinate 17,045 of WGOB01000050.1, forward strand.
GCTGTAAAACACAGCGCCCGTGATGTCCAAGCCCTCTGCCGGGCTGATGCCGGCGCCGACCTTCAGTTCGACCATATCGGCATCGAAAGAGCCGTCCAGGCCCGGATAGAAATAGCCGATGACGCCGATATCGAAGGTCACGGGACCAAGCATCGGCTTGAAGCCGGCATAGACGTCGACTTCGACGGTGCCGTCGAGGCCGAAGTCGATGCTGGAGGCCCAGGCCCCTGCATAGATCGGCACGCCGATGTCGTTCGAGTAGTCGAACCCGCCCTGGATGGCGATGTCGCTGTCGCTCTGGCTGATGCCGCGGAACACGTAGTCCGACGTCAAGGCGACATTGCCGGAGAAGCTGGCTTCCGCCGACGCCGTGCCGGCGAAGACAACCGTGGCGGCGGTGGCGGCTGCGGCGACGCCCAATAATTTCTTCATGATGGTCATTCCCCTCATTTCTCCCCGCGGGCTTACCGCAGTGCGGCAAGTCTGACCCGTCCCCGTGAACGAGTTATTAAAACGCCGGAAACCATGCCCGAATCGTGGCGGCGAAGAGCGAAACGACCGGCGTGGATGAAGGTTAACGGGCGTCGTGTTCAGGGATTGTGCAGCGCAGCACGAGAAAGCCGCAAAAGCGGGCGGAACGCGCGTCCGGCGCGGGCTTCAGACGCGCGGCGAGGGCGCCAGGTGGAGGCCCGCGTCGACCAGAAGGGTCTCGCCAGTCACATGGCGGGCCGAATCGGAGATCAGAAACAGGCCCGCATCGGCGATGTCCTCGGGCTTGGAGGCGGCCCGCAGCGGCGTGGAGTTCGTGACGTTGTCGCGGATCCGCTGGGTGACCTCTTCGCCGAATGCGTCAGAAAACCAGCGCGTGTCGATGAAGCCCGGGCAAAGCGCGTTCACCCTGATCTTGGGCGCCAGCGCTCGCGCCAGCGACAGCGTCATCGTGTTCAGCGCGCCCTTGGACGCCGCGTAGGCGACCGAAGAGCCGATCCCCTGCACGCCCGCGATCGATGAGACCATCAGGACGCTTGGCCGCTCGCCCGCCTCCAGCAGAGCGCGGCAGGCGCGCACCATTTGAAACGGTCCGACCGTGTTGACCGTGTAGATGCGGAGGAAATCCTCCTTGGAAAGGCCGTCGAGGTCGGCGTGATTGGGTACTTGCTTGGTCATGCCGGCGTTGTTCACGAGGGCGTCGATCCGGCCGTGCTTGGCGGCCGCATTCGCGATCTTGCGGCAGTCGGAATCCTCTCCGACGTCGCCTTGCGCGATCTGCACGTCGGCGCCGGCGGCGCGCACGAGATCGGCGGTCGCTTCGGCTTCCTTCAGGCTCTTGGTGCAATTCAGCGTCACCGCCTTGGCGCCGCGCTTGGCTGCGCCGATTGCGATCGCCGCGCCGAGCCCGGTGGCGGAGCCGGTGACGAGTAGGATTTTGCCGTCGAAATCGCCCATGACGCGTCCTCTTGTTGCGATCCTTGGCCCGCAGGCTTAGCTGCGCTGCCATGAGCGATCAAAACAAAACGCTGACACAGCTCGGCCGCGCGACGCCGGTTCCGGCGAGCCCAGATCAGGCGCAGCTGGAACGCGCGGCCAACCCGCATCCCGACGCGCTCACGCTGGTGCGCTTCACCGCGCCGGAATTCACCTCGATCTGCCCGATGACGGGTCAGCCCGATTTCGGCACGCTGGTGCTCGATTACGCGCCGGATCAATGGATTGTGGAATCGAAAAGCCTGAAGCTCTTCCTGCAAAGCTTCCGCAATCACGGCGCCTTCCACGAGGACTGCACGATTCACGTCGCCAAGCGCGTGATCGACGCGATCGCGCCGAAATGGCTGCGCATCGGCGGCTATTGGAACCCGCGCGGCGGCATGCCCATCGACGTCTTCTGGCAAACCGGCGCGCCGCCTGAAGGGCTCTGGCTGCCGGATCAGGGCGTAGCGACCTATCGTGGACGCGGGTGACCTCAGGAGAAAGAGATGGCGGTCGCGAAGAAGACGGCGAAGCCGAAACTGCTCTCCGGCGACAATCCCCAGATCGCCAAAGGCTATGGCGATGGCGTGGTGCAGGCCTATATCGACGCGGTCCCAGGCTGGAAGCATGACATCGTGCGCCGCCTTGATGGGATCATCGCGCGCGCCGCGCCGAAGGTGCGCAAGGCGGTGAAGTGGAATTCGCCGTTCTATGGGATGGAGGACGGCGTCTGGTTCCTCAGCCTCCAGTGCTTCACAAACTACGTGCGGGTGACGTTTTTCCAAGGCGCGTTGCTTGAGCCGCCGCCTGAAGGCCGCTCGAAATATCAAGCCGTCCGCTATCTCGACGTCCGCGCGGGCGCGCTGGACGAGGCGCAGTTTCGGCATTGGGTGAAGCAGGCCGCCAAGCTCCCCGGCGAGCGATTGTGAGCAGTGCAATGAGCAAGAGCGAAACGCCCGCGCAGCTCATCGAGGCCCGCATCAAGGGACTCGCTGACTGGCGCGGCGAGACACTGGCGCGATTGCGCGCGCTGATCCGCGAAGCCTGTCCCCACATCGTGGAAGAGGTGAAGTGGCGCAAGCCGACGAACCCGCTCGGCGTGCCGACCTGGGAGCGGGTCGGCATCGTCTGCACGGGCGAACCCTACAAGGATAAAGTGAAACTCACCTTCGCGAAGGGCGCCGCGGTCGACGATCCCGCGGGGCTGTTCAACGCCAGCCTCGACGGCAATGTGCGCCGCGCGATCGATTTCTTCGAAGGCGACAAGATCAACGAAAGAGCGTTCAAGGCCCTCATCCGCGCCGCCGTCGCGTTGAACGAAAAGAAGAAGCCTAAGCGCGCGTGATCGCCATTCACCGATTCCCGGATGAATGCGGAGCATTCCATCCGGGCTCTATGCGTACGGCCGCTTGCGTTCATGGGGTCCCGGGCTCGCCGCTGCGCGACCCTCCGGGGATCGGTGAATCAGCCCGGCGCCGCGTCGTGATAAACGAACTCGACGAGATAGACCGTCTCGCCCGGCCCATGCTTGGCGATCTTCAAGAGATCGACGATTCCGGCGAAGCCTGATTTGCGCGCGAGCGCCGGGGTGATGTCGCCGAGTTCGATCTGGCGCAGTTTCGTCACCTCGATCGCGCCGGCGCCCAGCTTGTAGAACCCGCCGACCTTCACGTGCGGTCGCCGCCAGATCCGCACCGAGCAGGTGACCTCCCCGCGCATCACCGGCTCCCGCAGCCGCTTCGTGAATTGCATCAACCGCGCTCCACCAACATCGCGCGCCCGCCGCGTTCCGCGAGCGGCCAGAGGGTGCGCGCCTCCGGTTCGTCGATGCCGAACGTGTCGCGCAGTTCCGCCATGAATTCGTCCGCGCTCGCGATCACGCGCTCCTCCACGCCGCCCGGCCGCACGGTGAGGCGCAGCGTGTTGCGCATCACTTCGACGCGGTCGCCGAGCCGGCGCTGCAGCACGGCGTTCTGCGTGAACGGCGAAGCGTCGCTCGTTTGCAGAAATTCGCAGCGCGCCGCGAGCACCGCGGGATCGGCGGGCTCGGGCCGAAAATCGAAACTCGGCGCGCCGCCGTTGGGATGGTTGGTGTAGCGCCACCAGCCGCCCTCGATGCGTGAGAGATGCGAGACGAAGCCGTCTTGAACGATTTCGCCCTCCGCCAGCGGGACTGGTTCGACCAGACCGTCGCCAAAACCGACGTCGGCGATGGTGGGCCGATCGAGATCGACCAGCAGCACAAGATGATTGCCGATGATCGCGTCGCCGCGGATGTCGCGCGCCACCGCGCCGGCAAGCCGCGTCACGCGAAATCCGATCGTCTCCAGCGCCCAGCCGAGCAGGCCGTTCATCTCGTAGCACCAGCCGCCGCGCCGGCGCGTCACCAGCTTGTCGAACGCGCGCGCCGGATCAAGACTAAGGGGGCGCTTCAACAGCACATCGAGATTCTCGTACGGGATCGCGGCCAGGTGCGCGCGGTGAACGCGCTTCAGCGTGTCGAGATCCGGGCGCGCGTCGGCGCCGAAGCCAATGCGTTCGAAATAGGCGGAAAGCTCCATCTCAGAAGCGAGAGGTGCGCGATGCGACGTCGGCGCGCACGCGCTCCAATGCATCCTGCGTGGCCGTGCCGAGATGGACAAACCCTGCGACACGCTCGCCTGGACCGAGCCTCAGCACCTCGCGCGCGCGATCGTCATAGGCGGGCCATTCGGTGAGCCAGACGCCGGCGTAGCCCGCCGCGTGCGCCGCAACGAGGAGCGCAAAGCACGCCGCGCCCGCGGACAACACCTGTTCCCATTCGGGGATCTTCGGATGCGGCGCGGCCGTGGAGACGACCATCACGCAAACGGGCGCCTGCAGAAACCGGCGCCGCTCCGCTTCGAGCCGGGCGGCGTCCATGGTCGCGTCGCCGGCGATGAGGTCAGCGAGGGCGGCGCCCAGGCGTTCGCGCGCTTCCCCGGCGATGATCGCGAACCGCCAGGGGCCGAGCTTGCCGTGATCGGGCACGCGTCCCGCCAGACGGAGCAGCGCTTCAAGCTCCTCATCGGTAGGGCCTGGCGCGCCGATCAGCATCAGCTTTTGAGACCGGCGCAACGCCAGCAGATCCAGCGTCTGCGGCGAGGGGCGTGCGGGCGACAGGGCGGCGCTTTCGGGGGGCGCGGGCGGCACGGCGTCGAGCAGGCTCATGCAAAGTCCTTGTTGCGAGTCATTCGCACCAAATAGGCGTGCGATCCCTCCAGCACCAGATCGCCCTGCTGGTTTTCGATTGTGGCGCGCATGCGCACGACGCCGGTGGTGCGTTGGGGTTCGAGCGCGGTGATTTCGAGCAACGGATAGAGCGTGTCGCCTGGGAAAACGCCCTTGAGGAACCGCGCCTGAACGTCGACAAAGCCGATCAGATCCTCGGCGATGACATGGGGAAAAAGGCCTGCGCCCGCCGCCGTCAGCGTCAAGACGTGGAGGCCATGCGCCAACAGATCGCGGTGGCCCGCGGCGCGGCAATAATCGCGGTCATAGTGGATCGGGTGGTTGTCCCCGCTGAGCGCCTGGAAGAGTGAAAAATGCGCCTCCGTGATTGTGCGGGCGGGCAGCGGGAAGCGCTCGCCCACGGCCAGGTCGTGGAAGCCCCGCTGTGGGACAAGCGGACGACTCATCGGATCGAACGGCTGCGCCATGGCGTCTCCTTGAAGGCGCGTGTTACGCGCACTGCAGCGAGGTTTCCATGGCCGACGAGAGCTGGCCCGTCGACGACAATCCCTGGCGGGTCAAGGCGGCGCGCCGCGCATTCGAGAACAATTGGTTCGCGGTGGATGAGCACGACGTGGTCCGTCCCGACGGCGGGGACGGCTATTACGGCGTCATCCGCGTGCGCCGCGTGGCGGTGGGCGTGCTGCCGATCGAGGACGACGGGCGGGTGCATCTGGTCGGGCAATGGCGCTTTCCGCTGGGCCGTTATTCCTGGGAAATGCCGGAGGGCGGCGCCGATCCCGGTGAGACGCCAGAAGTCTGCGCCCGCCGGGAGCTGGCCGAGGAGACCGGGCTCAGCGCCGTTCGGCTTACCGAAATCCTGCGGATGGACCTCTCCAATTCACTCACCGACGAACAGGCGGTGATCTTCCTCGCGACGGGCCTTGCGGCAGGGTCCGCGGCGCCGGAAGAAACCGAGCGGCTGCGCTCTCTCCTGGCCCCGTTCAGCGCGGTGCTGGAGGCGGTCGCGACCGGCCGGATCACCGACGCCATGACGGTTGCGGGCGTCCTGCGGGCGCACCACATGGCTGTGACGGGCGAGATTACAGGCCCGCTCGGTGCTATATTGCGCGGATAGGGAGAGTTCTCATGCATGACCTCGCGAAGCCGCGTGTGTTCGAAGCCTCCGGCGGGGTCTGGGCGCAATTGCGTGTGGAGGCGATGCAAGCCGCAGCCGAGGAGCCGCTGCTCGCGTCCTACCTGCACGCTTCAATCCTGCACCATGAACGCATCGAAGATGCGCTGTCCTACCATTTGGCGCAGAAGCTCGGCTCGCACGACATGAGCCCGCTGCAATTGCGCGAAGTGTGCAAGGAGGCCTACGCCGCCGAACCCGAGATTGCGCGCAAAGCCGAGCGCGACATGCGCGCGGTGCGCGAGCGCGATCCCGCCTGCCGCACCTATCTGCAGCCGTTCCTTTACTTCAAGGGCTATGGCGGGCTGCAGGCCTATCGCGTGGCGCACTGGCTGTGGCGCCAGGAGCGCGAGACGATCGCATTCCATCTGCAGAGCCGCATCTCGGAACTCTTCGCCGTCGATATCCATCCGGCCGCGGAAATCGGCAGCGGCGTTTTCATCGACCACGCGCACGGCATCGTCATCGGCGAGACCGCGGTGGTGGAGGACGACGTCTCGATGCTGCATTCGGTGACGCTTGGCGGCACCGGCAAGGAGCGCGACGACCGCCACCCCAAAATCCGCCGCGGCGTGCTGATCGGCGCGGGCGCGAAAGTGCTGGGCAATATCGAGGTCGGCGAAGAAGCGCGCATCGCGGCGGGGTCCGTGGTGCTGCAGGACGTGCCTTCGCGTTGCACGGTCGCGGGCGTGCCCGCCAAGCCGGTGGGCGGGCCGTGTTGTCCGAAAGAGACGACGCCCGCGGAGGCGATGGAGCACCGTATCATGGAGTCTCCGCAAGGCGCGTGACCGAGACTGACTTCCTCCGCCGGGGGGCGCAGACGCGCGCCTGGCTATGGATCGGACTGGCGATTGTAGCGGTGTCGATCTGGCAATTGTCCGACGCCGCGCGCGCGACCGCTCTCGATTATCGCTTCGGCGTCATCCCGGCGCAGTACCAAGCCGACGCGGGCGTGTTTCGGTCGCCGGTCGACTTCCTCGCGCCGTTGATCGGGCACGCGTTCCTGCATGGTTCATGGCTTCACCTGTTCGTCAACATGCTCGTCTACGCGCAGCTCTCGTGGCTGGTGGAGCGCCGGCTCTCTGTCGGGGGCGCCTATGGCGATTGGCGGTTCGCGGCGTTGTTTGTCGTTTCCGCGATCGGAGGCGCGCTCGGGTTCATCCTGATCGCGCCGGGCACCAGCATTCCCGCGATCGGCGCGTCCGGCGCCATTTGCGGGATCTTCGCAGCCTACCTCCTGGGCGCGCGCCCGCGCTGGCAGGATGCGCTCAAGGATCGGCGCATCCAGCAAGCCGCGCTCATCTTTCTGGCGGTCAACGTGGTGCTGATGGCGTTCCTGACTGAGGCGGGCGTGTTTCCGATTGCGTGGGAGGCGCATCTTGGCGGGTTCCTCGCTGGAGGCGTAGCGTTCGTTTTGCTTGCGCCGCGCGTCCGCGTTCGCGAGGGCCCTTGGGGTCGCTTCATGGGCTAGGGCGGTTGAAGCGTGCCGGCCTTGGGTTCATGCTGGCGTCGAACAAGGAGGAGACGCCGATGCTGATTGCGCATGTTCTGCGTGAAAAGGGCGGACTCGTTCACACGATCCCGCAGGAGGCCACGCTTGAAGACGCCGCGCGGGTGATGAACGACAGAGGCGTCGGCGCCCTGGTGATCCTCGATGCGCGCGAGTCCCCGGTGGGCGTCGTCAGCGAACGCGACATCATCCGCGCCGTGGCCAAACAGGGCGGGGCCAGCCTCTCCAATCGCGTGGGCGACGTGATGAGCCGCGGCGTGATCACCATGGAGGCGATGGATTCCGTCGACGACGGCCTCTCACGCATGACCGAAAAGCGCATCCGCCACCTCCCCGTCGTCGGCGAAGGGGGCCGGCTCATCGGCATCGTGTCGATCGGCGATCTGGTGAAGATGCGCATCCAGGAAATCGAACATCAGGCCGCCAGCATGCAGGCCTACATCGCCACGGGTTGAGTTTCTGCTACGCCGCGCCCTCGCCGCGTCCCAGCGGATCGGGGAGCGCCGCGCCGTTGGCGACGAACGTCAGCGAGACGCTGTTGATGCAATAGCGCAGCCGCGTCGGCGGCGGGCCGTCCGGAAAGACATGGCCCTGGTGGCTGTCGCAGCGCGCGCAGCGCGTCTCGATGCGAACCATTCCGTACGAGGTGTCGCGCACCTCGCGGATGTGCCCCTCGGCGTAGGGCTCGTAGAAGGACGGCCAGCCGGTGCCGCTGTCGAATTTCGTCTTCGAGCGAAAGAGCGGCAGGCCGCACAGGCGGCAGCAATAGACGCCCGCGTCCTTGTTGTTCAGCAGCCCGCCGCAGAAGGGCGCCTCGGTGCCGTGCTTCAGCAGCACGTCGCGCTCCTCGTCGCTGAGGGCGGCTTCGAGCGCGCGCAACTGGTCCGGGGCAGGCGGGGAGAGATCAAATGTTGTGGTCATGGCGACAGCATAACGCCGAATGAGACCGCCGGGTTACAGATCGCGCCGGCGCCAATCGCCGCGGCGCGCGCCGTTCGCTTGCGCATCAGCCCCTAAAGTAGGCGCAGAGCTTGTTGCCCTCGGGATCGCGCACATAAGCGCCGTAGAAGGGCGGGCTGAACTCGCCGCGGACGCCCGGGCCGCCTTCGTCGGCCCCGCCGGCGCCGAGGGCGGCTGCGTGAAACGCCTCCACCGCGGCCCGGCTTGGGGCCTTCAGGGCGAGCATCGAGCCGTTGCCGAACGTCGCGGGCTGCTTGTTTTCCGGCGTCGCGAGATAGATTTCGAGGCCTTCTTTTTTGCCGTCGGGGCCGTAGCCGGCCCAGCCGCCGCCCTCGAACGTGCGTCCGTAGCCGAGCGGTGCGAACACCGCGTCATAGAACGCGATCGAACGACCAGTGTCGTTCGTGCCAATCGTAACGTAGCCGATCACCGCTTCCCTCCCTGCGCGATCCCGGCACGCTAGGCGCGCGCCCGCCGATCGTCAAGAACAAAAAAGGAACATCAGGCGGCGTCCTGGAGCAAAGCCAGCACCGCCGCGCCGTGCCGCGCGAGCTTGGCTTCGCCGATCCCCGGCACCGCTGCGAGCGCCGTGATCGAAGCCGGCCGTATACGGACGATCTCCGCCAGCGTTGCATCATGGAAGATCACATAGGGCGGTATGCCTGCGGCCTTCGCGGCATCGCGCCGCCAGGCGCGCAGGCTCTCGAAGAGCGCTGCGTCATCGCCGGTGAAGGCTGCGTCGGCTGCGCCGCGGGCCGATCTGGACTTGCGCCCGCGTTTCACCGCCTCGCGCATGCGCACGTCGCGTTCCTTGCGAAATATCGCGCGCGCAGCGTCCGCGTCGCCGATGGCGAGGGTCGGACGCATGCCGTCCTCCTCGATCAGGACGCCGTCGAAGAGCAATTGCGCGATGATCGCGCGCCATTGCGGCTCCGGCGTTTCGGCGCCGATCCCGTAGGTGCTGCGGTTTGCATAGGTTTCGTCGAGCGAGTCCCTTGCAGGCTTGCCCATGAGATGGTCGATCACGCGCCCGCGCCCGAACCGCTGATCCATCCGCATAACGGCCGACAGCGCCTTTTGCGCAAGTTCCGTCGCATCGACCGCATTCGGCGGATCGGTGCAGATGTCGCACACGCCGCAGGGCTCTACGCCGTCCTCGCCGAAATAGCGCCGCACTGCCGCACGCCGGCAATTGAACCCGTCGAAGAACGCATAGAGCTGGCGGGCCTTCCTGGCCTGCACGGCCTTGATCTCTTCAGACGCATTAGACTGCGTCGCCCACATCAGCGAGCGGCGCAAATCGCCTGCGCCATAAAGCGCCACGCCCTCGGCGCGGTCGCCGTCGCGCCCGCCGCGCCCAACCTCCTGCCAATACGCTTCGATGGATTTCGGCGGATCGGCGTGGATCACGAAGCGCACATCCGGCTTGTCGACGCCCATCCCGAACGCGATGGTCGCGACCATCACGATCGCATCCTCGGTCTGAAAGCGATGCTGACGTTCTTCGCGCAACGCCGCCTCAAGCCCTGCATGATACGCGAGCGCCTCAACGCCGTTCTTGTTCAATGAGTCCGCCAGCGTCTCCACGCCGTCTCGCGTTGAGGCGTAGACGATGCCTGCATGCCCCGCGCGCGCTTTCACCAGTTCCAGCACGCGCTCGGCGGGCCGGTTCTTCCGTTCGGCGGAGAGGACAAGATTGGGCCGATCGAAACTCGCGACGAAGCTCTTGGCGTCCTCCAATCTCAATTGCGTGCGGATATCGGCCTGCGTCTTGAGATCGGCGGTGGCGGTGACGGCGATGCGCGGCGTCTCTGGGAAGATCTCTGCAAGCTTCCCGAGTCCGCGATAGTCGGGACGGAAATCATGCCCCCATTGCGAAACGCAATGCGCTTCGTCGATGGCGATGAGCGCGAGCGGCGTTTCGGAGAGAAAGTTGATGAAGTTCGGCGCGAACAAACCTTCCGGCGAGACATAAAGGAGATCGAGCGTGGCTTCGCGCGCGGCCGTCAGCGCATCACGCCGCGCATCCATCGGCATCGTTGAATCGATGCGCGCGCACGCGACGCCCGCGCTTCTGAGCGCCGCGACCTGATCCTGCATCAACGCTATGAGCGGCGATATGACGAGCCCGACGCCCGGCCGCAGCATCGCCGGGATCTGGTAGCAGACGCTCTTGCCCCCGCCCGTCGGCAGGATCGCCAATGCATCGCGCCCGGCGAGCAGTTCGGCGATCACATCGCCCTGCAGGCCGCGGAAGTCCGCGTGCCCGAAGGTGCGGCGCAAGGTTTCGCGGGCGGCGTCGAGGTCGGGCATGCGCGTGCCTTAGCGCGATTCCGCGATCGGTTCCGGCGCCGCCAGCATCCCAACGCAAAGCCCCGCCTGACCGGCCCAATAGAGCATCCAGCCGGTGAAGCTCGACGCGAACGCAAGGGTCGGGTCGCTTTGGGGGTGGAACATGTTGGCCGCGACGAAGCCGTCGGAGACGAAGAACAGCGCCGCGCCGAGCATCGCAAGCGACCGCGCTGCGGGGAGCGTGAGCGCCGTCATCGTCATCAGCGCCAGTACGCCCGTGTAGAGGCTGAGCGGGAGGAAAAGCGGATCATCCTGTGGGACGAGCGCAAGCGTCAGCGCAATCGCCGCCGCGACGACCGCCGCGATGGCGCCGATCCGCCATGGGGTGCGCAGCGCCAATGCGACGTTCGCGTCGCTGCGCAGGAACAGCGCGATGTAGCAGAGGTGGCCGAGCAGAAACGCCCCGGCGCCGATAAGAAAAAAGCGCCCGCCGAACGCAAGCCCGACATCGCCCATGGCGCCCAAATAGAGCGCCGCCATGAGCAGCCGGCGCCGGCGCATCGCGGCCAGCAACGCCAGCAGCAAGATGCCGGAGGCTTTCAGCGCCGCGAGTGCGTAAATCGAAACGCCCCAGCCGGCCATGACTTGGCCAAGCGCGCCGTACGAGACCGCGAGCGCCGCCGAAAACGCCAGAACCGCCCAGTCAGTTCCGCGCACGCGTTACTCCGCCGCCGCGGGCGCTTGCGCGTAGCCGAGCTGGCGGTTGAGCGCGTCGAGCAGATCCTGGGCGGCGAGCGCGATGACGGCGCCGGGCGGATAGACGGCGGCGGCGCCTATGTCCTTCAACGTCTGCACGTCGTCCGGCGGGATGACGCCGCCGACCACGATCATGATGTCGCCACGCCCGCGCGCATCGAGCGCGGCCCGCAGCGGCGGCAAGAGCGCGAGGTGGCCCGCGGCGAGCGATGAGAAGCCGACCACATGCACATTGCTTGCGATGGCGAGATCTGCGGTCTCTTCCGGCGTCGCGAACAGCGGGCCTATCTCCACGTCGAAGCCGAGATCGGCGAATGCGGAGGCGATCGCCTTCTGCCCGCGGTCATGGCCGTCTTGTCCCATCTTCGCGACGAGGATTTTCGGCGCGCGGCCGTCATTGTCGCGGAACGCCTGCGTGGCGTGGCGCGTGCGCAGGACGTTGTGATCGCCGCCCGCTTCGCGTGCATAGACGTCCTTGATCACGCGCGTCACAGGCTGGTGGCGGCCCCACGCGCGCTCCAGCGCTTCGCTGATCTCCCCCACCGTCGCCTTCGCGCGCGCGGCCTGCACCGCCAGGTCGAGCAGATTGCCGCGATCGGGCGCTTTGCCGCCGCGCGCGGATTTCTCCAGCGCATCGAGCGCGAGATCGACATCATGTTGGGTGCGTTCGGCGCGCAGGCGTTTGAGCTTCTCGATCTGGGTGGCGCGCACCTTCTCGTTGTCGACCTTGAGGATCGGCACGTCTTCGTCTTCGTCGAGCTTGAATTTGTTCACGCCGACGATGGTCTGATGCCCGGTGTCGATCCGCGCCTGCGTGCGCGCGGCGGCTTCTTCGATACGCAGTTTCGGCAGCCCTTGCTCGATGGCCTTAGTCATCCCGCCAAGCTTCTCGACTTCCTCGATATGCGCCCACGCCTTCTCGGCGAGATCGGCGGTCAGGCGTTCGATGTAGTAGCTGCCGCCCCACGGGTCGGCCGGGCGCGTCACGCCGCCTTCCTGCTGCAGGAAGATCTGCGTGTTGCGCGCGATGCGGGCGGAGAAATCCGTCGGCAGCGCGAGCGCTTCGTCGAGAGAATTGGTGTGCAGCGATTGGGTATGGCCGTACGCGGCCGCCATCGCCTCGATGCACGTGCGGATGGCGTTGTTGTAGACGTCTTGCGCGGTCAGACTCCAGCCGGACGTCTGACAATGCGTGCGCAGCGCCAGCGATTTCTCGTCCTTCGGATCGAATTGCTTCACCAGCTTCGCCCAGAGAAGGCGCGCGGCGCGCATCTTGGCGATCTCCATGAACGGGTTCATCCCGATCGCCCAGAAGAACGAGAGCCGCGGCGCGAACTGATCGATCGTGCGCCCGGCGTCAAGGCCGGCGCGGATGTACTCGACGCCATCCGCGAGCGTGTAGCCGAGCTCCAGATCCGCCGTCGCGCCGGCTTCCTGCATGTGGTAGCCGCTGATCGAGATCGGATTGAATCTCGGCATGCGCTGCGAGGCGTAGGCGAAGATGTCCGACACGATCCGCATCGATCCCTCGGGGGGGTAGATGAACGTGTTGCGGACCATGAATTCCTTCAGGATGTCGTTCTGGATCGTGCCCGCGAGCTTTTCGGGCGGAACGCCTTGTTCTTCCGCCGCCACGATGTAGAGCGCCAGGATCGGCAGCACCGCGCCGTTCATCGTCATCGACACGCTCATCTGATCGAGCGGAATGCCGGCGAACAGCGTGCGCATGTCGTAGATCGAATCGATCGCGACGCCCGCCATCCCGACATCGCCGACGACGCGCGGATGGTCGCTGTCATAACCACGGTGCGTCGCAAGATCGAACGCGACGGATAGCCCCTTCTGCCCTGCCGCGAGATTGCGCCGGTAGAATGCGTTAGAATCTTCCGCCGTGGAAAACCCCGCGTACTGCCGGATCGTCCACGGCTGCTGCACATACATTGTCGGATAAGGCCCGCGCACATTCGGCGCGATTCCTGGAAAACCGGCGATAAAATCCAGCGGCGCCCGATCCGCGCCCGTATAGAGCGCCTTCACCGGTATCCCCTCCGGCGTCAGCCACGCCTCGCCTTGCGCCGGCGACGCGCCGCCGCCCTTCGTTTCGCTCAGCGGAAGTTTTGAGAAGTCGGGAAGGGTCATGATTGACTCACAGAAGGTGTGACGCGGCGCAAACGCGCTACGCCGCGCCAGCGGCGCACCGCGCCGCCCAGCCTATCCCAGTCGCGCGCCCAAGCGGGGCGCCACAGGCGCAAGATGACGAGCCAACCGATCGGCAACGCCAAGAGATTCGCCGCAGCGAGGAGTGCGACCGTGTGCTCGGGGGCGTGCGGGACGCCAAGAGCGACGGAGTTGATGACCACGCCGGCTGGGATCACCCACGCTTGCGAGAAGCCGCGACGCCGCATCTCCTGCGTGACGATCGTGTAGCTCGTCGCGTCAAAGCTGCGGGCCGCTTTCAGGCGTGCGACTGCCGCAAGAACTGAATTGGACGTGCTCGTCTGACGGCTCATGTGCTCGGCTCTCCAGCGTTGGCGAACGCGGCGAGCGCGCGTGCGTCGCCGCGAAAGGCGTTGAGGTCGATGGGGCCGGAGACGCCGCGTTTGTGGCCGCGATTGTGGTGCTGCCAGATCACCCAGTCGCGTTCGCGAAAATCCGGTTCGCGGAAGAGGGAGCGAAGCCAGAAGCGCTCGCCGCGCACGTCGGCGAGATGCAAGTCATGGAATTCGCGCGTCGTGTAGAGAATCGGGCGCACGCCGTAATGCGCTTCCACCCGATCGAGGAAGGCGCCCATCTCGCCGACGACATCGTCCATCGTCGGCCCTTCGCGGCACGGGCCTTTGTGTTCGAGATCGAGCGCCGGCGGCATGGCGCCAGCCGCACGCGGTACGGTGCGGATGAAGTTCTCAGCCTGAAGCGCGCCCGGCCGGCACAGCGTGAAAAAATGATACGCCCCGCGCAGTACGCCCGCGCGCGCGGCGTCCTCCCAATTGCGCGCAAACCGCGGGTCGACGTGATCGGCGCCCTCGCTCGCCTTGATGTACGCGAACGCGACGTCATCCCCCGCGAGCGCGCGCCAATCGATCGCGCCCTGATGCCAGGACACGTCCACGCCCTGCACATAGCGCTGCGCCCACGGCGTCCACCACCCGCCGACGATCGCGACCGCCGCCGCGATCAGCGCGACGCCGGCGATCGCCGCGGCGATCAAACCAAGCGCGAGGGCGTGCTTGGTTTTCATCGCGGCAACTCCCGCATCGCCGGCGCAAGGTGGCGCCAGCGATCGAGCGCGACGTCGACGCGCTCCCGAAAAGTCGGTTCGACGTCGCGCCGGCGCCAGACAACGTCCCCTATGAGGAAGAGAAAGGTTGTCATCCACACGCCAGTCAGCACGCCCCGCCAGAACTCGTTCACCGGAAGATCCAAAACGTAGCGCGAGCCGAAGACCAACAGAACTGCAAGCGCCATAATTGCGCCGGTCTCCAAAACTCGGCGTAGGGAAACGAGGGGCGCTTTGCGCCGCCAATTCAGCAGTGTCTGGTACGGACGTCCCAAATCCGCAGGTGATGTCGCGCACTCGAGCGTTTCAAGGGCTTCGAGCACGTCAGGCGGGAGCGAAACAGCGTCGCTGGTCATGAGACTGTGCTCCTTGCTTCATCCCCGTCCGTCATTCCGGGGCGGCCGAAGGCCGAACCCGGAACCCAGGGGCGATGTCGCACCCCGAGATCCTCTGGGTTCCGGATCGCGCTATGCGCGTCCGGAATGACGGAAGGATGGGAATTCACTGCGTGATCCCCAGCGCCGCATGCAGCCGCTCGATGCTCTCCAGCACGTCGCGTCCCGCGAAGATGAATTGATCGACGCCGGCCTTGCGCCATGCCTCCTCATGCGCGCCGGGGCGCCCCGCGAGGATCACCCAATCCGCGCCAGCCGCCTTCAGCGACGTGGCCGTCTCCGCCGCCTGCGCGGCATAGGCCGCGTCCGTCCCCACGATCACCGCCACGCCCGTCTGCGCCGGCGCCATCGACGCGCACAATTCCGGCAGCGTCTCGTACACCGCCTCGGGCTCGTAGCTCGCCACGCCGCCGGCGGCGAAAAGATTGCGCGCGAAGTTCGAGCGCGCGGAAAACTCCGCCAGCGCCCCCAGCGTCGCAAAGAACACCGGCGGGGCGCTCGCCGCCTCCGCCTTCGCCCGCAGCGCTTCGAGCGGCGCCGCCCAGCGGATCGCGGGCAGGGGCGTGCACGAAATCTCGCCCGCCGCGCGCGCCGGCGCCGCATCGCGCAGCGGCTCGTACGCCGGCAGGTCGGCATCGAGCAGCGGGAAGTCGCTCACGCCGGTGATCGTCTGCTTGCGCAGCGCGAACTCACGCTGGTGCGCTTCGCGGATCGCGGCGATCTCGTCCTGCAGCCAGCCGCGCGAAAGCGCTTCCACGATCCCGCCCTCGATCTCGATCTTCTGCATGAACGCCCAGCCGGCGTCCGCCAGTTCGCGCGTCAGCTTCTCCACGAACCACGCGCCCCCGGCCGGATCGATCACATGCCCGGCGTGGCATTCCTCCATCAGCACGAGCTGCGTGTTGCGCGCGATCCGCCGCGCGAACGGCGTCGGGCCGCCCAGCGCGTCGGTGAACGGGCGCACGGTGATCGCCTGCGCCCCGCCGATCGCGGCGGCGAAGCAGGCGCTCGTCGCGCGCAGAATGTTCGTCCACGGATCATAGCGCGTCATCATCCGCCGCGAGGTGACCGCATGGATCGCCGCGCCGCGCTTTCCTTCCGCCGCGCCCGACGCCTCCATCACCCGCGCCCAGCACAGCCGCAGCGCCCGCAGCTTCGCCGCCTCCATGAGTGCGTCGGGGCCCACGCTCACCGTGAAGAGAAGATGCCGGCTCACGGACTCCACGCCGACGCCTGCATCCGCCAGCGCGCGCAGGTACGCGATGCCGCTCGCCAGCGCGACGCCGATCTCCTGTCCCTCCGAGCCGCCGGCCTCATGCGCCGGTCGCGCATCGGCGCGCAGCGCGCTGGCGTTCGGGAAGTCTTCGCTGATCAACTGCGCCAGTTCGGCTGCGCGCGCGATGTCGTCGCGGTCCATGGCGCCCGTGGTCGCGAACGCGCCGATCGGGTCGGCGTTGAACGCGGCGGCGGCGTTGAAGAGATTGCGTTCGGCCAGATAGCGCACGAAGTCGCCGGCGACCGCCAGCGTATGGGCGCGCGCATCGAGCGCGACCGGCGCCAGATCGAGCATCACGCCGTCGAGCGCATCCGCCCAGTCCGCATCGCGCTCGATGCGCACGCCGCGCGCGCCGCTTGGATCAATGACGAGTTCGATGTCGCTGACTCCGCCTTGCAGGTCCGCATGGATGTCGCGATTGGCCTTTGACGGTTCGGGCGTCTCCACACGCTGGCGGATGCGCCAGGGCAGGTGCGCATTGCGGGCGGCGGCCAGCCCGCGCACGAACGGGGCCGCGCCCGGCGCGCCGCTTAGATCGTCCGCGGTCGCTGCGTCCGTCTCGCGGTAGAGCGACTTCAGCGCGATCCCATCCGCGCTCTTGCCGACCAGCTTCTCCCACGGGGCGCCCTTGAGCGATTTCTCGGCGAGCGCGCGCCAGGTTTCTTCCTCCGGCGGGGCGAAATCCTTGGCGAAGTCGGTCATCGGGCGAGTAGCGTCCTCAGGCGCCGCGGCGTCAAGTTGCGGTGCAGCATGGGCGTGTTATTCCCGCCTGCGAACGTTGAGACAAGGCCGGGCAAGGTCCTGGCGCATGCGCGAGAGGAGCAACGAATGTCCTTGCCGCCGGTTCTGCAGAAGTTGCGCATTCCTGTGGTCGGGGCGCCGCTGTTCATCATCTCGCAGCCCGATCTGGTGATCGCGCAGTGCAAGGCGGGCGTGCTGGGCTCCTTCCCCGCGCTCAACGCCCGGCCGGGCCCCGTGCTGGAGGACTGGCTGAAGCGCATCAATGACGAATTGGGGCCCGACGACGCGCCCTACGCCGTCAACCAGATCGTCCACAAATCGAACGACCGGCTCCAGCACGACGTCGAGATGTGCGTGAAATACAAGGTCCCGGTCGTCATCACCTCACTCGGCGCGCAGCCGTGGCTGAACGACGCCATCCATTCCTACGGCGGCGTCGTGCTGCACGACATCATCAATATCGCGCACGCCAAGAAGGCGCTGGAAAAGGGCGCCGACGGCCTCATCGCGGTGTGCGCCGGCGCCGGCGGCCATGCCGGGGCGCTCTCGCCGTTCGCGCTGATCCAGGAGATCCGCGAGTTCTTTGACGGTCCGTTGCTCCTCTCCGGCGCCATCGCCAATGGCGGCGCGGTGCTCGCGGCGCAGGCCATGGGCGCCGATCTCGCTTATATCGGCTCCGCCTTCATCGCGACCAAGGAAGCCAACGCCGTCGACGGCTACAAGCAGATGATCGCGGACAGCCGCGCTGAGGACATCGTCTATTCCAACCTCTTCACCGGTGTGCACGGGAATTATCTCAAACCCTCGATAATTCGCGCCGGCCTCGATCCCAGCAATCTCCCCGAAGCCGATCCTTCGAAGATGAATTTCGGCTCCGGCGGCAACACCGAAGCCAAGGCCTGGAAGGATATCTGGGGCTGCGGCCAGGGGATCGGCGCTGTGAAGGAAATCCCCGCCGCCGGCGCGTTCGTCGATCGTCTGGAGGCGGAATATCGCGCCGCCAAGCGCCGCGTGCTCGCTGCGCCCGCGGCCGCGGCGGTCGCGGACTAGCGCCCCCCGCGCGCGGATAAACGCCGCTCAATCCGAACGGGTCTGAACCACGCCTAAGCTTGCCCATCGATCAAGGATGGAGGCGAGCATGGGACGAGCAGGGAAGAGGCGTCGCGGCGCGCTTGTCGCGTGCGCCCTTGGCGCGGCGCTGTCGCTCATGCCCGCCTGCGCGCTGACCCCGATCGAGCAGCCCGCCGCCGAAGCAGCGCTCGGCCATCGCGGCTACACGCTCATCGCCGCCTACGCCGCAGCGCTTGAGGACGCGGCCGAACTCCTCTCCGATCCCGCCGTCGCACCTTCCTTGAGGCGCGCCTTGAAAGAGGCGGAGGCGGCGGCGTCGACAGCGGTCGCGGCGCTCCAGGCTGCGCTCGCCGAGTCAATCCGTACACAGATGAACGGTGCGCTGCACGAAACGATCCTCGCGGCGGAGGGCCATATCACGCGCTTTCAGGCGCTCGTCGACGTCGCGGCGCGGCGCTGATGGCCGCGCTCATCCTGCAGACGCAATTGCTGCTGGCTGCGCTCTCGGCGTTCCTCCCGCTCATCGCGCCGGAGAGTCGCGCCCGCGCCGCCGCGCTTCTCGACATCGCGGCCAAGGCGCTCGCGGCGGCCGCCTCCGTCGCCGAGGATGCAACGGATCTCGCACATCGGCTCGCGGCGATGCGGCTTGAGATCGAGGCCATGGCCGCCGCCGGCCGTCCTGTCTCGCCGGCCGAGGTCGATGCGCTGCGCGCCCGCCTCGACGCCGCGCGCACCGCTTTCCTCGACGCGTTGGCGGCCGCTGAACGGACGCGCTGAGCGCACCGAGATTCCCCGCCCGTCGCATGCGGGCGGGGAAGGGGAGGCTCCCTGCCAAGGGACGAAGGCGCCCCGCCCCCCGGCCTTCGGCCCGCTTCACGCGGGCGCCTCCCCGCTTTATGCATGCGCCGATGCGCAACGGCATCCTCGCGATCGATCAAGGCACGACCTCGACCCGCGCGATCGTCTTCGACGACGCGTTCAAACCGCAGGCGGTCTCGCAGATCGAACTCACACAGCATTATCCCCAGCCCGGCTGGGTCGAGCACGATCTTGAGGAGATCTGGCGCGCGACGCTGCAGACGTGCCGCGAAGCGATCGACAAGGCGGGCGGCCCCTCGGTCATCGCCGCGATCGGCATCACCAATCAGCGCGAAACAACGGCGGTGTGGGACCGCGCGACCGGCGCGCCGCTCCATCGTGGTATCGTCTGGCAGGACCGCCGCACCGCGGGCGCGTGCGACACGCTACGCACGGCGGGGCATGAGGCCGCCGTGCAGGCCGAAACCGGGCTGCTGCTCGATCCTTATTTCTCCGCCACCAAGATCGGCTGGATTCTCGACGCTGTCCCCGGTGCGCGCCAGCGCGCGGAGCAGGGCGCGCTCGCCTTCGGCACGATCGACTCGTTCCTGATCTGGCGACTGACGAACGGGCGCATGCACGCCACCGACGTCACCAACGCGGCGCGCACGCTGCTGTTTGCGCTCGAACCGCCCGGCTGGTCGGATCCGATGTGCGCGCTGTTCGGCGTCCCTCGCGCTCTGCTCCCTGAGGCGCGCCCGTCCGCGGGCGATTTCGGCGCCAGCGACCCGTCGCATTTCGGCCGCGCCATCCCGATTGCCGGAGTCGCCGGCGATCAGCAAGCGGCGCTGGTGGGCCACGGCTGCCTCACGCCGGGCCGCGCGAAGGCGACGTACGGGACCGGGTGTTTCCTGGTGATGAACGCCGGCGCGCGGGCTCAGCACTCGAAGAACCGCCTCCTCGCCACCATCGGCTATCAGACGAAGGACCAGCTCGCCTACGCGCTCGAAGGCTCGATCTTCTCCGCCGGGGCGACGATCCAGTGGTTGCGCGACGGGCTCAAGGTGATCGAGGCGTCGCGCGAATCCGAGGCGCTCGCCGCGTCGCTGAAGGACAATGGCGGCGTCTATCTCGTGCCCGCGTTCGCAGGGCTCGGCGCGCCGCAATGGAATGCAGATGCGCGGGGCGCCATCGTCGGGCTCACCCGGGATACCAGCGCGGCGCACGTCGTCCGCGCCGGCGTCGAGGCGATCGCGTACCAGACCCATGATCTTCTGGAAGCGCTCATAGCCGATGGGGCCCCCCCGCCAGAGACGCTGCTGGTCGACGGCGGCGTCACCGCCAATAGCTGGGCGATGCAATTTCTCGCCGACATCTGCGCTGCGCCGGTGGAGCGGCCGGCGTATCAGGAAGTGACGGCGCTGGGGGCGGCGAAACTCGCCGCGTTGGGCGCCGGCCTCATCCCCGATCTCGGCGCCGTGGAAGACGCCGCGCCACGCGCCCGATGGACGCCCGCCATGGCCGCAGAGGAACGCGCGCGCCTGCTCGACGGCTGGCGGCGCGCGGTCGCGGGCGCATTGGCGGTTGCACGCCCGGCCCCGACCGCCTAAGTGGCCGGCTCTCCTTTGTGCCCGTAGCTCAGCCGGTAGAGCATCTGACTTTTAATCAGAGGGTCCCGGGTTCGAATCCCGGCGGGCATACCAAATTTCGGCGCCAATTCGCCGGTTTACGGAACACTTTTGCTCGATGCGGCGTTTTCCGTGTCGACCAAGCCGCATGCGCAGCGTCATAGACCTGCGTCATTCGGCCGTTAACGTCGGAGAAACATCTTCGCGCGCAGTTAGCAGGGCTTAAACTCGCTGTTCGCGGGCGCTGCTCTGCCGCCAACGGGGAAAGTGAAGGGGACTAGCGATGAAACTGGGAATGAAGAGCGCAGCCGCTCTCGCGGCGCTTACCGCTGCAGCGCCGGCGGCGTACGCGACGGACGGCTGGTACGGCCGTGTCGACGTCGGCTACAGCTTCACCGGCGATTTCGACATCAGCGACGACGGCGTCTACGATTACGGCGCGCCGGAGATGGAGAACGACTGGGTCGAGTCCCTCGGGCTTG
>WGOB01000017.1 GCA_016124255.1 Alphaproteobacteria bacterium
CACGCCATGATCGCTTCAAACGTCATCGGGCTTTCGCATAGCCCGCGGATCATCGCGTCGCGGCCGGCCTCGATGCGCTTGGCGATCGCGATTTCGCCTTCGCGGGAGAGCAGCTCCACCGAGCCCATCTCGCGCAGATACATCCGCACCGGATCATCGGTCCGGTCGGCGTCTTCGCGCGTGTTGGTGACCGGGGGCTTGCCGTCTTCGCGCGCGGCGACGGCGGTGGAGGCGGCCTCGTCCTGGTCGGCGGCCTCTTCTTCGCTGTCGACGACATTGATGCCCATGTCGTTGAGCTGGGACATCACGTCTTCGATCTGGTCGGCGCTGAACTCTTCCGAGGGCAGCACTTTGTTGAGCTCTTCGTGCGTGACGAAGCCGCGCGCCTTGGCGGCCTTGATCATCTTCTTCACCGCAGCGTCGGAGAGATCGAGGATCGGGCCGTCGGCGGCCTCTTCTTTCTCGACGGTCTGTTCGTCAGTCTTGGTCATGCCTTTTCCCTTGGCCCGCACTTTTCCGGTCATGTCTCGTCTTCTTCTTGTTCGGCGCCGTCGCTGGCGTTGCGGCTGACGCGGAGCGCGTCGGCTGCGGCGCGAAGGCGGTCCTTCAACAATTCCTGAGCCCGCGCCATCGCGTCGGCGTCGTCGTCGACCCGGTCGCGCAGCGCGCGCGCTTCATCGCGGGCGGCGGCTGCGGCGAGCCCTTCGCCGACGCCAGCCTCCCACTCGTCTTCCTGGCGCCCGCTGATCGGGCGCGGGCGCGCGGCCTGCGTCTTGAACGCGGCGCGGCGCGCCACGCGCGCTCCGGTCTCGCCGGCGGCGGCGAAATTCGTCTCCGAGCCGTCGGGCGCCGCGAGCCTCAACCAGTCGCCCTCCCAATCCTCAGCTGAAAGTTTCGGGCGCGGCCACTGCTGCAAACGGGCTGCGGCGCGCAATTCTCCCAGTTGGCGGAGATGGAGGCTGACGCTCGCCCGGTCAATGCTTCGCCCCTCGAACCACAGCGTCAAAAGCGCCGATTTTATCCGCTCGAGGTCGCCGTCGCGCGTTGCGATCTGGGCCAGCGGGTCTGCACCGCGGTCCAGCACCTGGGGATGATCAACCGCAAGGCGCAAAATTCGCTCCAGATGCGAATCCCGCCGCGCCGCCGTCAGCGCCCGCAGCTCGGCCGTGGGTTGCGGCGGGGGAGCGTAGCGTCCGCCGCGCCGCGGGTCCCCGCCACGCGCTTGGCGCGCTCCACGATCGCCCCGCTGCGCCGGCGCCCAGGCCTCGTTCAGCGCCGCGTCTGCGCGCGCGAGCAGCTCGCGCATGTACCAGCGGCGGGTCTCTTCGTCCGCGATCCGGCCTGCCGCCGCGCGCAGCCTGTGCTTGAAATCGGCTTTCGCTTCAGGGCTGGAGAGGGGGCTGCGCCCGCGCTCCCGTTCGAACAGCGCCGTCGCCGCCGGCGCCGCCGCGGCCAGGACGCCCTTCAAGCCCTCCGCGCCGGCCCGCCGGAACACGTCGTCTGGGTCCTCGTCCGGCGGCAGCAGCGCGATCCGCACCGTCCGCCCTGGCCCGAGATGCGGCAGCGCCAGATCGAGCGCCCGGCTCGCCGCGCGCTGGCCGGCCGCGTCGCCGTCGAAGCACAGCACCGGCGCCCCGCCCGCGCGCCAGACCAGCTGCAGCTGGTCCTCCGTCAGCGCCGTGCCCATCGGCGCAACCGCCGCGATCCCCGCCCGCTCGAACGCGACGACGTCGAAATAGCCCTCCGCGACCACCAGCCCCGTCTCGTCGTTGGCCTTGGATTTCGCGAGGATTTCGCGCGCCTGCTTGAGCCGGTAGAGGGTGCGGCTCTTGGAAAAGAGCGGCGTCTCGGGGGAGTTGATGTATTTCGCCGGCTGGTTCGGATCGAGCGTGCGCCCGCCGAACGCGATCAGCCGCCCCGAGGAATCCGCGATCTCGAACGTGACCCGGTCGCGGAACGCGTCGATCGCGCGCTTGCCGTCCTCCGGCGGCTTCATCAGCCCGGCTTCACTCAGCTCCTCGGGCCGGAACTCGCCCTTTAGCCGCTCCGTCAGCCAGGTCCACGCGCCGTTCTCATGCGGGCCGGGCGCATAGCCGATCCCGAACCGCGCGCAGGTCTCCGCGTCGAACCCGCGCCCCTGGAGATAGGCCCGCGCCGCGCGCCCCTCCGGCCCCCGCAGCGCCTCCGCATAGAGCGCGCCTGCGCGCGCCATCGCCGCCTGCAGGCGCTTGCGGCGATCCGCGGTTTCCTTGTCCTCGCGTTCCGCCGCGGGCAGCGCCACGCCGTTTTGTTCCGCGATGCGCGTCACCGCCTCCGGGAACGTCCCGCCTTCCAGCTTCATCGAGAGCGTGAAGATATCGCCGCTTTCGCCGCAGCCGAAGCATTTGTAGATGCCGCGCGCGTCCAGCACATGGAAGCTGGCGGACTTCTCATGGTGGAACGGGCAGCACGCCCAGTAATCGCCCTTGCCGGGCTGGCTCTTGCGCTTGTCCCAGGCCAGATGCCGGCTGGCGTAGCCGACGATCGAGGCGCGGTCGCGCAAGGTCCGCAGGAAGTCGTCTGAGAACCGCATCCAGGCGTAGGGCTCCGGGGAAGCCCATATTATACACCGATTCGGATTCGCCCCTGACGCGCAAGCGTTTTTTGCACGGCGGCGTACGCCGCGCCAACGCGATCGTGATCGGTCGAGACGCTCCGCATACGGCGCTTTTGCCCCAATTTCGGCTTGGTTCTCAGGCGGATCGTGCGCGTCAGTTCGGCCTGCAGCAGGCGGGCCCCGAAAAGCGGGAGAATCTCGATGCGCTCTTTGATCGCCGCAACCGCGCTCACCGCGGCCGCCATCGCCGCGCCGTCGGCGGCGCAGGCCCAGTCCGCACACGCCGGCCATCACGCGATGCTGGAAGGCGCGATGCTCACCATCACCGCCGAAGGCGAGATCGAAGCCGCGCCCGACATGGCCATGATCAATCTGGGCGTCACCACCGAGGGCGAAAGCGCCCAGGCCGCGCTCTCCGCCAACGCCCAGCGCATGACCGCGCTCTCCCAATCGCTGCGCCGCGCCGGGATCGCCGAACGCGACATCCAGACCTCGAACGTCTCGGTGAATCCCCAATACGTCTACCAGGAAGGCCAGGCGCCCCGCATCAGCGGCTACCAGGCGCAGAACATGGTCGCGGTCAAAGTGCGCAATCTGGATAATCTCGGCCGCGTAATCGACGCGTCCGTCGCCGCCGGAGGCACCAACGTGAACGGCGTTTCGTTCGGCCTGGAAGAACCCGAGCCCCGCCTCGATGAAGCCCGCCGCGAAGCCATGAGCCGCGCCCGCGCCCGCGCCGATCTCTACGCGCAGGCGGCCGGCATGCAGGTGCATCGCATCATCGCCATCACCGAAGGCTACGCGCAGACGCCGCCGATCCCAATGCCGATGATGGCGCGCATGGAATCGATGGACGCGCAGGCGAACACGCCCATTTCCCCGGGCGAAATCCGCACCGCCGCCACCGTCACCGTCGTGTTCGAGCTGCGCTGACGCAGCAGGTCTACGTCAGCGTCGCGACGAGATAGAGCGCGAACAGACTGACGATGATCGCATCGATGATCGCCGCGAGGAACGCTTGCCCCTGTGCAAAGCGCACCCCGTGCGAAAACACCATCGTCACAAAATGCAGCTTTCCGACGCCCGACAAGATCAGCGCAGCCGGGCGATAGGCGGGTGCAACGAACGCGGCGTAAAGCAGGAACAGCGCCGTCAGCGACACCACGAGCCCCCAGCTGCGCACCGCCAGGAGCACGCCGGCGCCGTCCGTCTCCTCGCCGAACAGCGTGCGCATTGCCGCCCTGGGCGCGACGATCGCCTGCGCCAGCGACAGCGTCAGCAATCCGGCCGCCAGCATGATCCACTGAATGTTTTCAACGATCAGGCCCATCGCGCGCGTCCTCCCGCGCGCGTTCTAACGCAACAGACGCAGTCGCGCTAAGCCGTAACCGGCGTGGCCAGCGGCTCGCCGGCGAAGTGGCGGCGCAAATTCTCCGCCACCAGCCGCCCCGACGCGATGATGGAATCGCGCGTGCCGCCCGCGAGGTGAGGGGTAAGCGTGACGTTCGGAACATCGCTCCAGCGCGCCGCCGGCGTCGGCTCCTCCGCGAACACGTCGAGCCCCGCGCCATAAAGCGCGCGCGCCTTGAGCGCTTCGATCAGCGCGTCTTCGTCCACCACGGAGCCGCGCGAGACATTGATCAGCACGCCCTCCGCGCCGAGCGCTGCGATGATGCGCGCGTCGATCAGCTTCTCGGTTGACGCGTCCGCGCGGCACGCGACCGCGAGGATGTCCGCCCAGGTCGCCAGCGCAAGCAGATCGGCTTCGTACGGATACGGAACATCGTCCTTGGCGCGGGGGCCGTGCCAGCGCACCTCGAGCCCGAACGGCGCTGCGCGCGCCGCGATCGATGCGCCGATCGCGCCCATGCCCACGATCCCGAGCCTGCGCCCCTTCAGCGACCGCGGCCAGGCGAGGCCCTTGCGCCATTCGCCGGCGCGCACGAGCGCATCGCCCTTGGCGATGTCGCGCGTCACCGAAAGCAGGAGCCCCATCGCAACGTCGGCGACGTCCTCGTTGTTGATGCTCGGGCAATTGGTCAACGCCACGCCGCGCGCCTTGAGCGCTGCGGGATCGAAGCCGTCATAGCCCGCGCCGAACGCTGCGATCAGTTTGAGCCCCGTCAGCGCATCCATCAGGTCCCCCGGGATCGGATGCGAGCCGATCACCACCGCCGCCTCCAGCGTGGGCGCGACGTCGCGCAGGAACGCCGCGCGGTTTTCATCCGCAGGCGGATGAACCACGTCGAATGCGCCCAAGAGGCCCTCAAGCCCCGGCAGCATCGCCAGTACGCGCGGTTTCGTCATGCCTTCTTCCGCTTGTCCATCGCCGCCGCGAACCGCTGGAAGAGATAATGGCTGTCCTGCGGGCCCGGCGAGGCTTCCGGGTGATATTGCACCGAGAACACCGGCTTGCCTTCCAGTTCGATCCCGCAATTGGAGCCGTCGAACAGCGAGACGTGCGTCTCCTTCACCCCCGCCGGCAGCGTTTCGGAATCCACCGCGAAGCCGTGATTCATCGACACGATCTCGACCTTGCCCGTCGTCAGGTCTTTCACCGGGTGGTTCGCGCCATGATGGCCCTGGCTCATTTTCTTCGTCTTGGCGCCGAGCGCCAGCCCGAGCATCTGGTGCCCGAGGCACACGCCCATCACCGGCACGCCCGCTTCCACCAGCTTGCGAATCTGCGGCGCCGCGTACGTCCCCGTCGCCGCCGGATCGCCGGGTCCGTTGGAGAGCAGCACGCCGTCCGGCGCGTGCGCGAGAGCGTCCTCCGCCGTCGCGTCCGCCGGCAGCACGATGCAGCGCGCCCCCACGTCGCCAAGCGCGCGCAGGATGTTCCGCTTCACCCCATAATCGAACACCGCCACCGTGAACCGCGCGTCGCTGATCGCGCCGACGCCCTCCGGCCACCGCCACCGCGTTTCTTCAACGCGATAGGTCTGGCGCGTGGTTACGTCCTTCGCCAGGTCGAGCCCCTCAAGCCCGCTCCACGCCTGCGCCTGCGCCCGCAGCGCGTCGAGATCAAACGCGCCCTGGGGATCATGCGCGATCACGCCGTTCGGCATCCCGCGCTCCCGGATCCGCCGCGTCAGCGCGCGCGTGTCGATCCCGGCCAGCGCGATCACCCCGCGCTTCGCCAGCCAGGCGTCGAGGCTGTCTTCCGCGCGCCAGTTCGACGGCGCCGTGGGGGCCGCGCGAAAGATCGCGCCGCGCGCGGCCGCCGCCGCCGCCGGCGAACTCGCCTCGATATCCACAGCATTCGCGCCCACGTTGCCGACATGCGGGAAGGTGAAGGCGATGATCTGCGCCGCGTAGGAAGGGTCTGTCAGAATTTCCTGGTAGCCCGTCATCGCGGTGTTGAAGCACACCTCCCCGACGGCGGCGCCAGCGGCGCCCAAGCCCTGGCCCAGGAACACGGCGCCGTCGGCTAACACCAGGGCGCCGGTAGGCTTTTTAGCGTCCAAGCCGCGCGCCACGCTCTGTGCTCCCTGGCGTCCGTCCACGCGGGCGCCGCTGACGCCCGGGCTGCGGGCAAACGGCGGCGTGATAGGGAGCGTCGCGCGTCAAGTCAAAGAAACTCCACGAATCGCGGGTGGAACCGCTCGCGGAAGAGTTGCGGCTTGGGCGCCTGCAACGCCGGGTGCGTCGAATCTCGGCGCCAAAAGCGCTTGCGAGAACGCCCTCGGAATTTGATTGAACCGCGCATTGGCGGGTGTCTGAAGATTCAGTAAGGTTTATCTTGGTTAACGCGATGGGTGGTTTCCGACTGGCCGGGCTGATCGGCGCGCTGCTGGGCGGCGCGCTTCTTGGCGCGTGCCAGCCGCAGGGCGCAGCCGACGCCACCGGCGGCCGCGAACTTATCGCCCGCGCGGCGCTGTTCGGCGATCCCGCGCGCGCCAGCGCCGCCATCAGCCCGGACGGGACGCTGCTCGCGTTCATCGCGCCTTATGAGGGACGGCCCAACATCTGGACCGCGCCGATCGCCGATCCCGCCGCCGCCGCGCCATTGACCACCCTGGCCGAGCCGGGCGTGCGCCGCTTCCGTTGGGCCGAGACCAGCCGGCAGGTCCTGTTCTTCCAGGACCAGGGCGGCGACGAGAATTGGCGCCTCTTCGCCGTCGACGTCGCCACCCACGAAACCCGCCCGCTTTCGCCCGAAGGCGCGCGCGCCACGATCATGAACACCAGCGGGTCCGAGCCGAACGTGGCGCTGGTGATGATCAATGACCGCGACCCCGCCTGGGCCGATCTCTACCGCGTCGACATTCTGACCGGCGAACGCACGCTCCTTGAGCGCAATACCCGCCGCTTCACCCGCTACATCGCCGACCGCGACAATCGCGTGCGCCTGGCGCGCCGCGCGCTTCTGAACGGCGCCGCCGAAATCTGGTCGCGCAGCGCCGACGGCGCCTGGAGCCCGTTCTACGAGGTGCCGCTCGATTTCGGCGCCAACACCGAGGTCATCGGCTTCGAGGAAGACCCGATGTTCTTCCTGATGTTCGACTCGGTGAACCGCAACACCGCCGCGCTCGTGCGCGTGAACATCGACACCGGCGAACGCGAAATCCTCGGGCAAAGCACCAGCGCCGACGTCACCGGCGTCTGGCTCAATCCCGCCACCGGCCAGGCGCAGGCCTATTCGTTCGAGTATCTCCGCCGGGAATGGCGCGGGCTCACCGATGCGGCGCGCGCCGATCTTGCGCTGCTCGACGAGCGCCTCACCGGCGATGCGCGCGTGCTCAGCCGCTCCAACGACGATCGCTTCTGGATCGTGCAGGAGGAGGCGCCGCGCAATCCCGGCGTCACCTGGCTCTATGATCGCAGCGGCCCGCGCGGCGAGGAATTGCGCGAGATCTTCGTGAACCGCCCCGCGCTGAGCGGGCGTCAGCTCGCGCGCATGATCCCGCTCGAACTGCCCGCGCGAGACGGCCTGACGCTGGTCTCCTACCTCACGCTCCCGCCTGGCGCGGATTCAAATGACGATGGCCGCCCCGATCAGCCCCTGCCGATGGTGGTGGTGGCGCGCGACGATCCCTGGTCGCGTGAATCCTTCGGCTTCAATCCGGTGCATCAATGGCTGGCCAGCCGCGGCTACGCGGCGCTGAGCGTCAACGTCCGCGGATCGCCGGGCTTCGGCATCGGCTTCATGAAAGCCGGCACGCGCGAACTCGGCGGCAAAATGCAGGAGGATTTGAGCGACGCAGTGGCCTGGGCCGTGGCCCAGGGCGTGGCGCGCGAAGACGGCGTCGCCATCATGGGCCAATGGTTCGGCGGCTACGCCGCGCTCGCAGGCCTGGCCTTCACGCCGGACGCCTACGCCTGCGGCGTCAGCCTTGCCGCCCCGGCGGACCTGGCCGAGGTGTTGACCGCAATTCCCCCGCACTGGGAGGCCTATCGCGCCGAGCTCTACGCCCGCATTGGCGATCCGGGCCGCGACGCGGTGCTGCTGCGCCAGCGTTCGCCGATCAACGGCGCGATCGCGCGCCCGCTTCTGATTGCGCACGGCGCCCATGATCGGCGCGTGCCGCGTGCGGAATCCGATCGGCTCATGCAGCGCCTGTCGGGCCGCAACGCCGGCTTCGTCTATCTCCTGTATCCGGATGAAGGCCACGCGCTGCGTCGCTGGCAGAACCGCTTGTCCTTCTACGCCGCCGCCGAGAATTTTCTCGCGCGCTGCCTCGGCGGCCCGGCCGAGCCGATGAGCGATGATTTCGTCGGCGCCTCGGCGCAGACGATGGCTGGCGGCGCCGTGATCAGCGGCCTGCGCGAGCTGGCGCCGCCGCCGCCGCGTCCGGCCGCCGCCCGCGCCAACGCTGCGCCGGACCCGGCGCCGGCGCCCCAGACGGCCCCTGCGGCGGCGCCGGACCGCGACGCCCCGATCGCCACTGCTCCGCGCCGCGAACGCGATCCTAATCGTTAGGGCAGGGTGAGAAGCTCGGCGCAGATCGCCTCGACGCCGGCCTGATCGATCGCGTCAAACGCGCCGAAATCGGCGCTGTCGATGTCGAGGACGCCGGCAAGCGCGCCGTCGCGGTCGAACACCGGCGCCACGATCTCCGAATTCGACCGGGAATCGCAGGCGATGTGGCCGGGAAACGCATGCACGTCCGCCACAACCTGCGTGCGCCGGGACGCTGCAGCCGCGCCGCACACGCCTTTGCCGAAGGGAATCCGCAGGCATCCGAGCGTGCCCTGATAGGGCCCCACCACTAGGTCCCCCGGCTTGTCCGGGTCGACGAGGTAAAATCCCGTCCACAGGAAACGCTCCGGGAACGCCTGCGCCAGCAATGACGCCGCACTCGCGTAGCGCGCGATCCGATTCGGCTCGCCCCCGATCACCGCGGCGATCTCGGCGCGGAGCGTTGCGTAGCGCGCGGCCTTGTCGGCCGGGAGAGCGAGGATGCGTTCAGCCATACGCGCACTCAGGTAGAGTGCGCGGCGACGCCTGTGAACCGCTGCGCGCGCCCAAAACGACACAGTCCGGCGACGGAGCGAAAAAGCAGATGCGTTTCACTGTGTTGTGACCCCCGCGCGGCCTGCTATCGTGTTGGGTGGCGCATGCGGAGGCGGCCTGCGCGTTGCGCAGTCGCCGGGGAATCAGCGCTCAATGGGTCGCCGCGTGTGGGTGTGAAGTCGGGGCGAAACAGCCCAGACATAAATGAGCCATACCTGCCTGGGAGCACCGGGTCGGTCTGCTCGATCCGGTGCGCCGCGTCTGAGGGTAGGGCGCAAGAGGAATGGGGAACGTCATGCAGGAACAAGGTCGGCCGAGCGATGGACGCCGCGCGCTGGACGCCGCCGCCGATCCGAAAGCGGCGAGACCGGCGCGTGTCGGCCTCTTCCACATGGTCAGCCTTGCCGCCGCCGCATCGTCCCCTGCGCTCGCCGACGTCACCATCACGGACGACCGCACCACCCCCGTCGCCACCTCCACCGTGAACAACGGCGCCGCCGACAACATCATTGTCGACGCGCAGGGTTCCGTGATCGTGCAGAGCGGCGCCGCCGTCACGATCGATTCCAGCAATGACGTCTCCAACGCCGGCGAACTCGGGTCCGAAGACGACAACGACACCACCGGCGTGCTGATCCTGGGCGGCGTGACGTCCGACTTCACCAATTCCGGCAATATCGAGCTCAACGAGACCTTCAATGCCTCGGACTCGGACAATGACGGCGATCTCGACGGCCAGTTCGCCCAGGGCGCCAATCGCGTCGGCGTCTGGCTCAATGGTCCAGGCGTCGTCACCGGCGATCTGACGTTCACCTCCGCGAGCCGCGTCACGATTGAAGGCAACAATTCTGCGGGTCTGCGCTTCGATGCAGGCCTGAACGGCGATCTCAATCTCGCTGGCTCCGTGGTCGTGCTCGGCGACAACACCTTCGGCGTCGACGTCAACGCCCCGATCAGCGGCGACGTGCTCCAGCAGGGCACGGTGTCGGCCCAAGGCGCCAACGCTACTGCGGTGGACATCGGCGCTGACATCGGCGGCGCCCTGCGCATTCGCGGCGCGATCCAGTCGACCGGCTTCCGCTCCACCACACGCCCGACCAACCCCACCGTGCTCGACAATCTCGACGCCGACGACCTCCTCATCGGCGGCGCCGCGCTTGCGGTGCGCGCCAGCGTCGGCGGCGGCGTGCTGATCGACGGCGTCGGCGTTGAGGACGACGAGGACGACGACGGCGACGGCGTGCCGGAGAACGGGCCCGACACCACCGTCACCACCGACGACGATACCGACGACGACAGCAGCGGTTCAGTGCAATCGCTGGGCTCAGCCCCGGCCGTCCTCATCACCACCAACGGCGCCGACACGACGCTCGGCGCGGTCGTCGATTCCCGCGGCGCGTTCGCCGGTCTCAGCTACGGCTTCGTCAACCGCACCACGGTTTCCGGAAACGGCGTCTACGATGACGTCGAAGCGTACGGCGTTCGCATCGCCGGCGCCGGCGGAAACACCGTCTCCGTCACCGGCGGCGTGCTCAATGACGGCGCCGTCCTCGCCAGCGCCGTCTCCGCCGACGCTGCCGCGCTCTCCATCGGCGCCGACGCTGTCGCGCCCACGATCCTTAACCGCGGCCGCATCGCCTCGCAGGTGTCCTCCTCCGAAGCCGACACCGCCTACGGCGCGCGCATCGAAGCCGGCGCGAACGTCAGCGCCTTCGACAATCGCGGCGGCGTCACCGCCACCATCGTCGGCGACAACGGCGACGCCGTCGCCTTCATCGACGAAAGCGGCGGCGTCGACGCCATCACCAATTCCGGTTCGATCAATGCGCTCGCGCAGGCCGTGGAAGGCGATTTCGTCGGCCGCACCGTTGCGATCGACGTCTCGGCCAACACCACTGGCGTCACGCTTCTGCAGATCCCCACGATTCCGTTCAGCGACGATGACGCGACCGATGTGGGCTCCACCTTCGACGTCGAGATCGTCGGCGACGTGCTGTTCGGGTCCGGCGCCGATTCCTTCACGGTGCAGACTGGGCTTGTCGCGGGCGCCATCGCCTTCGGCGCCGGCGCGGATTCGCTGTTCATCGACGGCGGCGCGACCGTCTCCGGAGCGCTGAGCGACAGCGACGGCGCGCTCACGATTGCCGTCGCCGACGGCGAGCTCGACGTCACCGGCGGCGCGCTCAATCTCACCAGCGCGAGCTTTGGCGCAGAGTCCATTCTGCGCATCGCGGTCTCCTCCAATCCCGCGAACACCGCCTTGATGAACGCGTCGGGCGTGATTTCCTTCGCCGACGGCGCGCTCGTTGCGCCGATTTTGGTCGACGGTCTGCCCGACGACGGCGCCGTCATCTTCCTGCAGGCCGGCAGCCTCGTCGGCGGTAATTTTGTCTCACGCACCCTGGCGGGCGAGGGCATTCCCTTCGTCTACAACATCGAGATCGGCGTCGCCCTGAGCGATCCCAACGCGCTCGAAGCGCGCTATGCGCTGAAGACGGCGCAGGAGCTCGGCCTCGACGTCAACGAGACCGCAGCATTCGCTTCGGTGATCGACGCGCTGCGCCGCGACACCGAGGTGTCGATCGCGTTCTCCAACGTCGACACGCAGGAGGAATTTTCCGAGGCGTACAATCAGCTCCTGCCGAATTTCGCGGCCGGTTCCGCCGAACTCGCCGTCACCGCCATCGCCCAGGGGCAGGGCGCCACCGCAAATCGTCTCTCCACCGCCCGCATGAGCGGCTTCAACTTCGATTCCGCGTGGGTGCAGGAGATCGGCTACGTCGTGGAGCGCGACGCGCCGAATTTCGGCGTCGATTACGAGGGCCAGGGCTTCGGCTTCGCCGCCGGCGTCGATGGGCCGCTCTCGCCCGGCGTGCTTCTGGGTCTGTCAGTCGCGTTCTCCGCCAGCGAAGTGGAGGAGGCCGGGCGCGCGGGCACGATCTCCACCTCCCTCGGCCAGCTCAACGCCTATCTCGGCGGCGGCCTGGGCCCGTTCGAATGGGATCTGATCGGCGGGGTCGGCGTCGCCCAGATGACGTCGGACCGGCAGATCGCGTTCTCCGGCTTCGCCGCGACGGCTGAAGCCGACTGGCTGACATACGAAGGCCACGGGCTCGCGCAGATCGGTCTGCCGCTGCATCTAGGCGATCGCTTCACCATCACCCCGCGCGCCAACATCGTTTATATCGGGTTGCGCGAAGACGCGTACGAAGAGACCGGCGGCGGCGCCGCGATCGATCTCGCGGTCGACGAGGCCACAACCAGCCGCAGCTGGGCCGACGCAGCGCTCGATTTCGCCTGGCGCTTCGGCGACGCCCGCCAGGGCGGCACGGAATTCACGCCCAAGATCAGCGTCGGCTACCGCACCAACGTGATGGACGACCCCGCCGAACGCACCGTGACGTTCGTGTCCGGGGGAACTCCGTTCACACTGATCGATGAAGAGATCGGCGATGGCGGCATGGTCGCCGGCTTTACGCTCAGCGGCGGCGGTGAGAATTCGCAGGTCTCGCTGATGTACGAAGGCGAGTTCGGCGATCAGATCGATCGCCACAGCCTCAACGCTTCCGTGCGCTTCCGCTTCTGACGCGCCGTCACGGCGCGCCCGAACACGCCGCTTGCGCCACTTGGCAATTGTAGCTGCTCGCGCCGCACATCGCCAAAGCGTTGTCCCGCGCCGCGCTCTCCGATCCACCGACGCCGCCATAGGACTGGCCGGTGTCGGGCGAGTAGGCGAGCGCGCCGCAGCCGTTCACGAACTCGACGAGAATGCGGCAGTCGAACGGGTTCTGTTCGGTGGCCGCGCAGCTGTTGAGCGCGGACTGGCGCGCATCCTGGCTGCTCGGCAGCGCCGATGACCAGGCGTAGACGCCCGTCGAGTCCGAGACGGCGAAGGCGCCGTACTGATCGGGAGCGGCCGCTTCCGCCGGCGCCGGCGCTTCAACCGGCGCCGGCGTCGTGAAGTCTTCGTACGGCGGCTCAGCCGGCGCGCTGCTGAACGACGGCCGCGACGACGCAAACGGATTGCCGCCATTGGCGAAATTGACGAACGGCACGCCGAAAGTTTGCGCCCAGATCACGCTCGCGATCGAAACGCAGACGATGCCGCCGACGAGCAGCCAGCCGACTTTCCCGGGCAGCGACAGGCGTTCCTCCTGCGTGAACGCGGGCCCCCCGCGCAGGAGCGCCGTCGGCCCGCCCGCCACTTCGAAGCCTGGGTTCAGCGCCGCGAATTGCTGATACTCGCGCGGATAGCGCCGCTCCGCGAAGCTGACGAGATCGACATAGCGCGCGATTGTGTAGGGGAACGCGCTCCACAACCGCCCGAGGAACGCGAAGAACGAGCCGCGCACGCGCCGGTACTGCACCACGATCCCGGAGGGATTGACCGAATAGCCGAGCTCGCGCCCGACCATCAGCTTGTTCATCGCCGACACCGCCGTCGAGATGTCGCCATTGATGACGCCGAGCCCGATGCGGTCGCCGGTGTAGACCGTCGCGCGCCAGTACGGCAGCAGAAAGAAATTGAAGATGCCGAGATAGCCTGCCGCGTTGATCGCCCAACTCAGCACGCCCATGCGCCGGCGCGCGCGGATGTAGCCGACGAAGCGCCCGATGATCCAGCGCAGCTCATCGTCCGTGACGCCCGCTTCCAGCATCTCGGAGAAGATGAAGATCGCGCGCCGCGCGAAGAACCGCGTCATCATCGCGTTGAACGCGCCCTGCTCGAACACGATCATGTCGATGCGCTGCGTGACGCCCACGCTCGCCTTCACTTCGTCGAGCAGCGCCTTCAGCCGCGGATAATTGTGCTCCGAGACGAGGATCCAATTGCCGAGCAGCCGCGCATACGCGATCTCCGACCCGAACCAGAACAGGAACGCAAAGACCAGCACAAGGATCACCACGAAGCCCGCCGTGGCGTACACGAGCGCGAGCAAGAGCAGGCTGATCGGCAGCGCAAACAAGAGCGCCAGCACGAAGCGCGACGCTTCCCGCGGATGGATGAAGTTGTGAAATTCCCCCGGCGTCATCGTCACCCCCCACAAGGCGCGGGGGCGAAGGCCGTCTCCGCCCCTGCCTCTCTATACGCCGGAATGACTACTCTGTAACGTCGTTTCAGGAGGCGGGCATGGCCGACATTTTCCTCAGCTACGCCAAGGTGGATCGCGCCCGCGCGATCGCCGTCGTCCAGGCGCTTGGCGATGAGGGCTTCTCCGTCTGGTGGGACGATCGCCTGGAGACCTCGGAGCACTGGGACGAAGGCATCGAGCGCGAGATCGCCGCCGCCCGCGCCGTGGTGGTGCTGTGGTCGAAGGCCTCCACCAAATCGCGCTGGGTGCGCACCGAAGCGCAATTCGCACTCGCGGCAAAAAAACTGGCGCCCGCAGCGATCGAGGAGTGCACGCTGCCGATCGCGTTCCTGCTTGTGCAGGCCGCCGATCTCAAGCGCTGGGAAGGCGATCGCCGCGATCCCAACTGGCTGAAACTCGCGGCAAGGGTGCGCGACATCACCCGCGGCGCCGTGCACGACGCGCCCGCCGTCACCGCTCCCGCCTTCGATCACAGCGCCCCCGATTGGCGCGAAGGCTATGGCGAGCACGCGAACGGCGAACCGATCCTGCGCGGCAACACCGTCACGCCGTCCGCGCCCGCCGGCACTGTCTTTCGCGACGACGCGCACTTGCCGCTGATGGGCGTCGTCGCCGCCGGCGCGTTCGTCATGGGCGCGTCGCACGGCGATCCGGACGGCAAGCCCCATGAGCAGCCCGCGCGCAATGTGCAGATCGCCCGCCCCTTCGCGCTCGGCGTCTACGCCGTGACGTTTGAGGAATGGGACTATGCGGCCGCGCAAGGCGGCGTGCGCCATCGCCCGGCGGACGAGCGCTGGGGCAGGGGCCAGCGCCCGGTGATCAACATCTCATGGAACGACGCGCAGGAGTTCACGCAATGGCTCAGCCGCGCGACCGGCGAGCGCTATCGCCTGCCGAGCGAAGCCGAATGGGAATATTCCTGCCGCGCCGGCGCGACCGGCGCCTACTCCTTCAACGGCGCGATCGAGCCGCGCCGCGCGAATTACGCCAGCCAGGCGACCGCGCCCGTCGGCTGGTGCGATCCCAACCCGTTCGGCCTCTACGACATGCACGGCAATGTCCGCGAATGGGTGGAGGATCTCTGGCACGACAATTACGCCGGCGCGCCCGCCGATGGGCTCGCCTGGACCAGCGGCCACAGCGCGCTGCGCGTCGTGCGCGGCGGCGCCTGGCGCGACGAAGGCTGGTTCCTCCGCTCCGCCAGCCGCGGCCGCGCCGCTGCGACCGAGCGCTGCAATTTCATCGGCCTGCGCATCGCCCGCGACATCACCTAGCGCCGCGCCGGCCCCGCAGGAGGACATGGCGCCGCAGCGGCGCCGTTGCAGCGTCGGGCGGGGCTTCCTAGAACGTTGGAGACCCAGCAGCAGCAGTGCACGAGGTGAAGATGTCGACGGCCGAAACGCGCGCCAAGTCTGGCGTGGATCTCGGCGCGGTCCGCGCCAAGTATCGCGAGGAGCGCGACAAGCGCCTCCGCCCGGACGGCAACGAGCAATATCTTGAGCTGAAGGGCCAGCTCTCCCACTACGCGGAGGATCCCTACACCCCCCGCGTCGAGCGCGCGCCCAAGACCGACCACGTCAGCTTCGCCTTCATCGGCGGCGGCTTTGCCGGCCTCGTCACCGGCGCGCGCCTCAAGGAGGCGGGGATCGACGATGTCCGCATCGTGGAGAAGGGCGGCGACGTCGGCGGCACCTGGTACTGGAACCGCTATCCCGGCGCGCAATGCGACACCGCCTCGATGGTCTACATGCCGCTCCTGGAAGAGACCGGCCACATGCCCAGCGAGAAATACGCCCACGCGCCGGAAATTCTCGCCCAATGCCAGCGCATCGCCAAGCAATACGGCC
Organism: Alphaproteobacteria bacterium; assembly: GCA_016124255.1. GTDB lineage: Bacteria > Pseudomonadota > Alphaproteobacteria > Caulobacterales > Aquidulcibacteraceae > CADEEL01. Next base: position 15,994 of record WGOB01000017.1, read on the forward strand.
TCTACGACAACGCCCTGCTGCAGACCGAAGTCACCGAACTCGAATGGGATGACGCGCACAAGCGCTGGATCGTCCGCACCAATCGCGGCGACGCCTTCACCGCCGATTACATCGGGATCGGCACGGGGCCGCTGCACGTGGCGAAGCTCCCCGGCATCCCCGGCATCGACTTGTTCAAGGGCCATTCCTTCCACACCAGCCGCTGGGACTACGCCTACACCGGCGGTGATCCCTCCGGCGCGCCGATGGACAAGCTGAAGGACAAGCGCGTCGGCATCATCGGCACCGGCGCCACCTCGGTGCAATGCGTGCCTCACCTCGCCCGCGCGGCGAAGGAACTCTACGTCTTCCAGCGCACGCCCTCGTCGGTCGACGTGCGCGCCAACGCCCCGATCGATCCTGACTGGTTCGCCTCGATCGCGGAGCCCGGCTGGCAGCAGCGCTGGCTTGAGAATTTCACGCTGAACCAGACCGCCGGCCCCGGCGCGGCAGAAGATCTCGTTCAGGACGGCTGGACCGATCTCTCCCGCCGCATCCGCGCGCGCGTGTTCGACATCCCGCCCGAGGAACGCACGATCGAGCGCATCCTCTCCGCTTGGGAGGAATCCGACTACGAGAAGATGGAAGAAATCCGCCGCCGCGCCGAAACCATCGTCAAGGACGGCGAAACCGCCGACAAGCTCAAGGCCTGGTATCGCCAGCTCTGCAAGCGCCCCTGCTTCCACGATTCCTATCTGCAGGCGTTCAACAATCCGAGCACCCGTCTGATCGATACCGACGGCAAGGGCGTGGAGCGCATCACCGAGAAGGGCGTGGTCGTCGCCGGCCGCGAGTATGAACTCGACTGCCTCATCTTCGCCTCCGGCTTCGAGGTCGGCACGTCGTGGAAGCGGCGCTGGGGCTTCGACGTCGTCGGTCGCGACGGCGTGGCGCTATCGGATCATTGGGCCGACGGCATGCGGTCTCTGCATGGCATCCACACCTACGGCTTCCCCAACATGTTCATCGTCGGCCCCACTCAGGGCGCCAACCTCATCTCCAACGTCCCCCACAACCTCACCGATTCCGCGCGCACCATCGCCACGATCATGAAGCACGCGCGCGATCAAGGCGCGAAAGAGGTCGAGGTGACAAAGGAGGCGGAAGAGGCGTGGGTGTCGCTGCTTCTTTCGGGCCCCGGCATGATGCTCGCCTCGCCCGATTGCACGCCAGGCTATTACAACAACGAAGGCCAGGATCCGGGCCCCGCTGCGCGCTTCTTCGTCGGCTACCCCGCCGGCGCCGTCGCCTACTTCCGCTACATCGACGACTGGCGCAACAAAGGCGATTTCGAAGGCCTCGCCTTCCGCTAGGCGGCCTGGCTTTCGAGTTCCCATGTCAGCAGCCGATAGCCCACGTCCAGCTCGGCGCGCGCGATGAGGTCGCCGTATCGCGCGCGCCACGCGCCGCTGTCCACGTCGCGCGCCAGCCGCGCCAGCCCTTCCGCCGCATCGATCCGCGCGAACGACGACATCGACGCCCGCGCGATTGGATCGAGATAGACCGCCGGCCGCCGCCAGTACGCGCCGAGAAACCCATCGACGCAGTCGTGCGGCGCGGGCGCGATGATGCAACGGTACGGCCCCAGCGCTTCGGCCAGCGCGCTCAGCGTCGGCATGATCGCGTCGTCGAGCGCCGCGAGCGCTGGAAAATAGTCCCGTGTCAGCCAGAACTCCGACGCCTGCGCGTCAAATGTCAGGAGCACGATCCGCCGCCGCGCGACGCGGCGCATCTCGCGCAGCCCCGCGCGCCAGTCGCTCCAATGATGGATCGTCAGCACCGCCATCGCTGCGTCGAAGGCGCCGTCCGGCACGGGCAGCGCCTCCGCCCGCGCACACACGCACGCCGCCGCATGCGCCGGCCGCTGCGCGATCATCGTCATCGACGGCTCCACCGCGAGCACCGGCCGATCTGTCGGCTCATAAGACCCCGCGCCCGCGCCCACATTGATCACGCTGCGCGCATCGTCGAGCGCCGCTGCGATCAGCGATGCGATCCGCGGATCGGCGCGCCGCCGCAGCGCGTATCCATCGCCGATCGTGTCGTACGCGGCGTTCGCCATCTTTGCATCCTCGGCCAGTCCGCGCCGGCCCCGCGGGCGCGCGATCATCCTCGCATTGAGCTTCATCCACAACCGGCGTATCCCAGGCGACGACGGCGTGAAGGAGAACGCAATGACGGCCTTCGATAGAGACTATGTGATGACCATCGGCGGCAAAAGCGTCTCCGGCGACGCCACGATCGAGGTCGCCAATCCCGCGACCGGCGAAGCGTTCGCCGCCGCGCCCGATTGCACCCGCGCCCAGCTCGATGACGCCGTCGCCGCCGCGCGGGCCGCGTTCAAGACCTGGCGCAACACCCCCATCGCCGATCGCCAGGCCGCGGTGCGCAAGGCCGCAGACGTCCTCATCGCCAACGCCGACGATCTCGCGCGCCTCTTCACCCGCGAGCAGGGCCGCCCGGTCGACGCAGCCAAGCAGGAAATCCTCGGCGCCGCGCAATGGCTGCAGGCCGTCGCCGCCATGAGCCCGCCCGTGCACGTCTCCGAAGACTCCGGCGCCCAATATATCGAGACGCGCTACGTGCCGCTCGGCGTCGTCTGCGCCATCGCGCCGTGGAATTTCCCGGTGACGCTGGCGATGTGGAAAGTCGCGCCCGCGCTCGTCGCCGGCAATACGATGGTGCTGAAGCCCTCGCCGTTCACCCCGCTCTGCACGCTGAAGATCGGCGAGCTCTTCCGCGACGTTTTCCCGCCCGGCGTGCTCAATATCATCAGCGGCGGCGATGATCTCGGCCCCTGGATGACCGCGCACCCCGGTTTTGCGAAAATCTCCTTCACCGGCTCCACCGCCACCGGCAAGCGCGTGATGGAAAGCGCCGCGAAAGATCTGAAGCGCGTCACGCTCGAACTCGGCGGCAATGACGCCGCCATCGTCATGCCCGACGTCGATCTCGACGATGTCGCGCAGAAGATCTTCTTCGGCGCCTTCTTCAACACCGCCCAGATCTGCGTCGCCACCAAGCGCCTCTATGTGCACGAAGACGTGTACGACGCGCTCCGCGACCGCCTCGCCGCCATCGCCAGGAGCGTGAAGGTCGGCGACGGCGCCGAGCAGGGCACGGTCCTGGGCCCCGTGCAGAACAAGCGCCAGTTTGATCGCGTCATGGCGCTGATGGAGGACGCGCGGAAGAACAACCTCACCCTGCTTCACGGCGCAGACGTGCCCGAGGCCGGCTATTTCGTCCCCGTCACCATCGTCGACAATCCCCCCGAGAGCGCCCGCGTCGTGCAGGAAGAAGCCTTCGGCCCGATCCTCCCGATGCTCAAATTCAAGGACGTGGACGACGTGATCGACCGCGCCAACGCCAGCGATTACGGCCTCGCCGGCGCCGTATGGTCGAAGGATGTGAACCAGGCGATCGAGATCGCGCGCCGCATTGAAACCGGCACCGTCTGGGTCAACCAGAATCTCAATCTCCGCCCCGACACGCCCTTCGCCGGCCACAAGCAAAGCGGCTTCGGCGTCGAGAACGGCATGGAAGGGCTCCTCGAATACATGGCCCCGCAGGCGATCTACGTCGCCCGGACCTGATAGCCAATTCGTTGCAGCGCAGCCGCGTACGCGCGCATGCCGCTCAGAGCGGCTGCGTGGAGATCGCTTCTTGCTGGCTGAGGCCGCTGACCGTGATCCGGAAGTCTTCGAAGATCTCGGTCGCTTCTGGACCTTCCATCAGCGGCAGGCGTCCGGGCGGAAACCGAAACCGCCAGAACGTGTCGAGATGCTTGATCACCCCCACGGCCTCGCCGAGATCGAGAAACATTTCCGGCGCCTTCAGCAGGAAGCTCCGGAACGCCGCCGGCCTGCCTTCCTGAAGCGCGCGAAACGCCTCGTCATACTTGGAAAGCGCGGCGTTGATGCGCCGCATCGTCGATCCCATGAGCTTTATGACGATTTGGCGTGCGGAATTCACCGCCGCCAGCTCTTCTCTCCCGATATTGATCACCCGCGCCGATAAGATGCTTCGCGAGAGTTCGGGCAGGCGCTCACCCCATTCCTGGATCGACCATTTGTAGTAGAGGAAGCCCTTCCATGCGAAGACGCCTTCGCGATACTCATCGCCCGAGAGCCGCAGCGTCGCGCGCAACGGCTCCAGGCTCTGCGCCGTTTCATCCGTCATCAGCTTGAGCGCGAGCCGCTCCGACAGCGTCGCCGCGCCCGCGCCCTCGCTCTTGAACGCAAGCTCCACAAGCTGCGCGATCTGGCTCGTCACGAAGGACTGCATCTTCGCCATGTCGGCCAACGACACGTCGAAATAGCACCGCGCCGGCTCCCGCCCGATCTGTCTCAATCGCTCACGCATCAGGAACGGATCGAAAGAGGGAAGTGCGTCCACGACCGCCAGCACATCCAAGTCGGCGGCGAGGTTGGACGAATCGACGACGCCGATCTTCGCCGTCAGCCGCTTCTGAAAGTCCGGCTCGTCGATAAAGACGTACTGGCCGCCCAAGCGCAGATCACCGGGGTCGAACGGAAACAGGACCTTGGTTGCGGTGAGCCGCATGCCCTTGAAGATGTTTCGCTCATTGTGCCGCAGCGTGTGCTTGAGAATGATGGAATGGTTGAGCGCCTCGGTGCGGAAGAAGGGCCTGGAACGGAACTCGTCCGTATCGCCGAACTTCTCCGCGACGAGCGCCAAGTCCAGCACACGGGTCGTCGAAGCCGTTGGCCGCAGATTGCCCAGGTTTCTGAGATGCGGATTCGCCATGCAAGCCCCCAAGAGCGCGACTTTGGAGCGTCCGCGGTTAACAGTGATTTAGTCGCGGTTCCGAATTCGGCCTGCCGCCAGCGGGCCCCTCGTCAGGGCGCCTGCAGGGCGCGAATGTCGTCCAGCAGCGCATCCGGCCGGACCGGCCTCCCGAGATAGCCGCCGAGCAGATCGGCGGGCGCAAGCGTCCCGCCATGATGGAAAAGCCCGGCGGAGGTCTCCGCGTACCATTGCGCATTGCCGGCGTCGAACGCGCCAATGCGCGACCGGATGCGCTGGCGCAGATCCGCGGTGACGAACGCGCCGAACGCGTAATTGGTCATGTAGCCGGGTTCATCGACCAGTTGCCCCCTCACCGCCCACCACGAAAGCTCCGGGTGCGGAACGATATTGAGATGCGCCTCCGTGATCTCCGTCCACACGCGGTTGGGGTCGCGCGATGGATCGTCCGCCATGCGCATTTCGAACAGCCCCCACGCAATATCCAGCATCACCGGGCCGAGGCGCGCGCGCCGCCCGTCCGCGGCCGCGGACGCGCAGCCCAGATAGCGCGCCTGCCACGACGGCTCATAGACGCTCCACGCGGTGACGTCGGCGATCGCTTCGACCACCGTGGTCAAATCGTCCGGCAGTAGCAACGAGGGCCGCGCGCGCATCGCCGCGAAATGCGCGACGTGCCCGAACTCGTGCGCCAGTTCAGCAGATGCGCCGAGGCCGCCGGAATCCAGCACCACCGAGACCCGAATGGTCGCAGGCCGCCATGCGCCCTCGACCATCCGGCCGGTCGTCGTGAAGTCGGCGAAATCGACGGGCGACATCCCGGGCCGGCGCCCCACGTCCTGGATCACGTTGAGCGCATCGATCGGCGCGCCGAGGTCGCTGAAGAAGCGCGCATTCGCGTCGCGAACCGCCTCGACCGGCGCGCAGGCCTCCACAGCCCGAGCGCCCTGCGCGTAAGAATGGCGGAAATCCCATGGTTCGATCGGGTCGCCGGGGCTCGCCGCGCGCCACGCCTCCAGCGCCGCGATCAGCCATGCTTCGCCCGCGCCGCGCGGGATGCCGAGCGCCGCTTCGGCGTTGAGGATCGTGGCCTGCATGCGCGGCGCGCGCGCCGCGACGAGACGGCGATAGGGGCTGCTTGCGCTGTTGTCGCCGTTCACCGCCCGCCAGAGCGGCGACAGCGCCAGGAACAGCGCGCGTCGCCGCGCCGCCGGGGCCGCGTGCTCCAGCTGCTGCAGCACTGAAATGCGCGCATGGGTTTCGCCTTCGAACGCGATGGAATCGCCGATGCTCGAAAAGCACGCGTAGAGCGCGCCGCTCAATTGGTCCGGCGATAGATCAGCACGCGGCGCGTCCGCGCATGTCGCTTCATGAGTGTCCGCGCGCGCCTGGCGGTAGGCGAGGCCGGCCTGCATCGCGGCCAGGGAGCGCCGGGACCCTGCGTCGTCGCCCGCGGCGATGCGCCCGAGCATGCCCGCGAGCGCCGCCGCCGCGGCATCGTACTGCCGCGCCCAATGCGCGCGGTCTCGCCCGTCGACCGTGTGCACAATGCCGCTGTCGATTGTGTCGATCGCGCCGGCCGCATCCAGGAAGTCCGCGTAGCGGCTCTCCGCCGCGTCCAGGCGGGCGTGCGCGCACGCCGTCAGCCCGAGGGCGGCGACGCACGCCAGCCCCGCCGCGATCATCCAGGAGCCAAGTCGTCTCATCGCGGGTCCGTCTCTCGCCGCCGCTTACCGCCCCGTCCTGTTTCTGTCCATGCGCGCAAACGCGGATCGCTAGGAACTCCGCGTGCGCGTCACGATCACCGCGGCCGCGGAAAGCAGCAGGATCGCGCCGGCCTCGAACAGGATGTTCTCCGGCGCCATCTCCTTGCCCTGGATGACGATGAGCCGCGCCAGTGCGGTGATGGCGATAAAGATCGGATAGACGAAGAGCGAGCCGCGACGCGTGTAGAAGACGGAGATCATCCCCATGACTTCCAGGTAGAGAAACATGAGCAGGATGTCCGCCAGGTCCACGCTCTGTTCATCGACCACCCGCCGCACCTCCAGGCCCGCCGCCGCAATGGTCAGAAACGCAATCAGGATCAGGAGGCCGCGCTCGATCCACAAGAAGGCGGCCGGCGCCAGCCCCCGTGCGCGCGCCCCCTCGGAATCGTCCGGCGTCCCGGCTTTTGAGGCGTCGTTCGGATCGTGGCGCAGCGGATCGTGGCTCATGGCGCCATCGTCCACACAGACCGGAGTTGTTGCAAGGCCGGCGCGGCGCCATAAGGCAAGGATGGCGCTGGATATTCTCACCAACAAATCGGACCTGCGCGATCTCCGTGCAGCGGAAGTCGCTCTGCCGCCGCTGCAAGAGGGCGAGGCGCGGCTGCGGATCGACCGTTTCGCGCTGACCGCGAACAACATCACCTATTCCGCGATCGGCGAGCGGTTCCTCTACTGGAAATTCTTCCCCACGGCGGATGCGGGCTTTGGCCGATCGCCGGTCTGGGGGTTCGCCGACGTCGAAGACTCGCGCGCGCATGACGCTCCCGCAGGCGCGCGCTTGTGGGGCTATTTTCCGCTCGCGACGCACCTTGTGGTGACGCCGGTGCGCGGCGGCGAGACGGGATTCTTCGATGGCGCAGCGCACCGCGCCGAGCTGCCGCCGATCTACAATAGATATGAGCGCGTCCCCGCCGCCCCGGCGCACGAGGAAGCGTTGACGGCGCTCTTCCGCCCGCTCTTCGGCACGTCTTTCCTGATCGACGATCATCTCGCGGACTCGAACTTCTTCGGCGCGGAGATGGCGGTGTTCGCCAGCGCCTCGAGCAAGACCGCCCTTGGCGCGGCGTGGCTCGCGCGCAAGCGCCATCGCGCCGAGATCGTGGGCCTTACGTCGGCGCAGAACCGCACGTTCGCGGAGCGCAGCGGCGCCTACGATCGCGTCTTCGCCTACGAAGAAGTGGAATCCTTGCCGCGCAAACCCGCACTTCTCGTGGACATGGCGGGAAACGCGCGCGTCCTGCACGGCGTCCACGCGCATCTCGGCCCGGCGCTCCGGCATTCCATTACGGTGGGACTGACGCATTGGGATTCCCCGCCCGTCGCCGCGCCGCCGCCTGGCGTTGCGCCCACGATGTTCTTTGCGCCCGACATCGGCGCGGCGCGCGCACGCGCCTGGGGCGCCGACGTGTTTCAGGATCGCCTCCGCGCGGCTCAGTCCGAATTCCTGGCCGCCTGCGATTGGCTGGTCGTGGACGAAGCGCGCGGCGTGGCGCCCACGGTCGCCGCCTGGCGCGCATTGCTCGACGGGGCGGTGGCGCCGGAGCGCGGATTGATCCGCGCGCTTTAGCGGGCCAGAGCGCGACGCACACCATCCGTGTACGGCGCACATCGCGTTCACGCGGCGCCCCGCGTCCGCATACACTGAACCGGCGCACGCGCGCCGGTTTAGCAGGCGGCGGCGCGCAAACAACAACGCGCCGGTTTGGCGGGCGGCGGCGGCGCAAGTGCAAAAAAATAAGTGGGCCCGGCAGGACTCGAACCTGCAACCAGACCGTTATGAGCGGCCGGCTCTAACCATTGAGCTACGGGCCCGGCGCGCAAACGTCGCCGTCGGCGCAGGCGATGTTCGCCTACCACCGCGTCCGCGCAGCGGGAAGGGGCGCTGCGGCGCGGCGCGTGGTTTCACATTGATCGGCGTGGCGCTTTGGTGTACGCACACGCCCCCGCGATTGGCGCGGCTTTTTGGAGACGGCAATGCAGACATGCGCATCCCCGCCGTCGGGCGGGAAGCGGCGACCAGCAAAACGCGGCGGATGCCGCGTCGGCTGACGACGATCGCCGCGTCGAACAGAGCGCGCGCCTCGGCGCGCATCCGCACATCATGATTCTGGAGACGTCCGCGCCGCACGCGTGGACGTGGATTGAGATGCCCACGCTGGTTCAGCGCGCGCCCGCGCGCGAAGAGTCCGCGCCCATCGGTGCGCGCCGCGACGGCGCGCGCGCCGCGCGCATCGAAGCGCAGCTCAAGCGCTTCCGCCCCGGCGTGCAGCTGCGCGTGCGCGCGCTCGCGTCGCGCCACCCGCGCCTGGCCGACCTCGCCTGCGCGTTCCCCGCGTTGCTGGTCGCGCTCGCGTTTCCGCGGGCGCGCGCCGATGCGCGCGGCGGGATCGACGCGATCATCGCGGGCGCCCCGCTCGCGGAGGCCGCCGCGCGCGCATGCACGCCGCTCTGGCTGCGCAAGGCGCCGCCGGAGGCGTTCGCTGCGTCGCTCCCGCTCCTGCCTGACGGCCGCGATTTTCGCCGCCGCATCGCCAACCACGTGCCGCAGCGCTGGCGCAACGGCCCGGTCTGGCTCAACGCCGTCGCCAATCTCGCGCGCTGGGCGGGCGAGGCGGCGGCGCTGTGGATCGCACGCGAACTGTCGCGCGAGTTCGCAGACCCGCACGGGGGCCGCCGCTTCGAGGATTGGCGCCTGTTCGCACTCTGGATCTGGCACAGCGGCCGCGACGGCGGGATCGCGCGTGCGCTGATCGACACGCCGTTCGATTCCGCCATGCGCTTGAGCGCCGCCAACGCCGCCGCCTACGCGTTCCGCGAAGGGCTGTTGTGCTGCTACAGTCTCGCCGTCCTGCCGGTGGAGGATCCTTGGCTCCCGGCCGGCGAACGCGACGGCTACGCCTTCGTGCCGCTCCTCACCGCTGACGCGATCGTCGCCGAAGCGCGAGCAATGAATCATTGCGTGCGCAATTACGGCGAGGACGTCGCCCTCAATCGCAACCGGCTCTATTCGATCCGGCACGAGGGGGCGCGCGTGGCGACGATGCGGCTCTACACGCCGCCGCGCCATCCGCTGCCGCAGATCGCCGAACTGCAGGGGCCGGACAATCACGCCGCGCCCATCGCCGTGTGGCTTGCGGCGCGCCGTTTTGTCGACAGTTGCGACCCCGCAGCGCTCGAACTCACGCCGCGCCGCTGGGACGACGCCGCGCTCTCGCCGCCGGCGTGGCGCGCGCTCTGGCGCGAGTATTGGCTCGCCATGCGCCGCGTGCCCGACTGGCTCCCGCTCGCGGGAACCCGGGCCCACATCCACGCGCTCTGACAAGCGCGCGCGCCTTCACAGCGCCCGCGCGCTGAAGGACAAAGAAACGGATGCGACGCTGCAGGAAGGCGCGCCCTCGCGCGCCGGTCACGCCAATGGCGCGCCTCCACGACTAGGGTCTCCGTCACGGCGCCGGCGCGCCAAGAAGCGAGCGGCGCGCCAACACGAGCGCGCGCGCCTTCACAGCGCCGGCGCGCCGCCATAAAGTGATGCAATGAAAGCAGTCGTCGCCTGCGCTGCGCTCGTCGCCCTTGCGGGATGCGCCACGCCTTGCCCGGACGCAGCGCCCGAGCGCGCCGCCGCCCGCTACGCTTGCGCCGACGGCGCCCGCCTCGACGTCACCTTCGACCGCGCCGCCGGCCGCGCGTTCGTCTCCGAAGACGCCGGCGCCTCGATCGAACTGCCGGTGCAGATCTCCGGCTCCGGTTTCCGCTACGCCGAAGAGGGCGTCGAGATCCGCGGCCGCGGCGACGAACTGCTCTGGACCTCGCAGGCCGGCCGCCAGGTGTCCTGCCGCGCCATTGGTTAATCCTGACGCGCCTGTCACGAACGGCCTGCCGCCTCACAATCGCCTGACGTCCGCTTCTTAAGGGGGCGGGTCTGGGCTAAAATGGCCTTGCGCGAGGGGATTTGTGTCAGGTCCGGGGCGCCGTCCCCGAGGAGGATGGAACATGCGTGTTTTCTTGATTTCTGCCGCGCTGGCTGGCGCGGTGGCGCTGTCTGCGTGCGAAACCACGGGCGGCTATGGCGGGGGCGGCGGCAGCCAGCTGTCGCGCTGCGGCCAGAACGCCGTCGCCGGCGCTGTGGTCGGCGGCTTGATCGGCCTGGCCACCGCCCCGCGCGGCAATCGCGGTGAGAACGCCGCCATCGGCGCAGCGGTCGGCGGCCTCGGCACTTACGCCGTCTGCTCGTGGCTCCAGGCGCGCGACCGCGCCAACATCGAACGCGGCTATCAGCAAGCGCTCGCCGAGAACCGCTCGGTGAACTCCAGCTGGCAAAGCGAAGAGGGCGATAGCCGCGCCGTCTACGTCAATCCGCCGACGGCGTCGGACCGCGGTCCCGAGTGCCGCCGCGTGACCGCGACTGTGCAGCATCCGGAATACGGCCGCCAGGAGCTGCCCCCGGAAACCTATTGCCGCAACGCGATGGGCGAGTGGGTGCCGGTCTAGGCGTCGCGCCATGACATGGGAGGCGCCGGCGGCAGAAACGTCGCCGGCGCCTTTTGTTTGGCCCCGCGACAGCGCCTAATCCTTTTCGTACTTGAAGCTCACGGCGAGCTTGGTGCGGAACATGTCGATCTCGCCGTTTTCCTTCAGCGTCACGTCCATGTCCTTGACCTCGGCCACGCGCAATTCCCGGAGTGTGGCGGCGGCGGCCGTCATCGCCTCCCTGGCTGCGTCCTCCCAGCCCTTTTTGGAGACGCCGATAATCTCGATGATCTTGTAGACGCTGCTCATGGTCTCCTCCCTGGTTGGCCCGGTTTGGTGGCGGGGAGGAGCGTTCGGCCAGAAGCCGCCGGCGTCAAGCGCCGACGGCTCCGGTTTGGGGTCAATCTGCGAGCGGGGGCTGGCTCACGCGACCATCGCCTGAGGCAAGCCCGCCGCCTGCACGCTCACGACCACCACCAGCGCGAACACGATCGCGCAAACGGCTGTCCAACGAGCATTGCGGGCGAACATGATGGGCCTCCTTCCATGGCCAGGCGGGGGGTTCCGTCCGGCGCCGCCCTCTAGCGGCGTCCCCTTTGAACCATGCCCGCGTCGATGCCGCGGTGACGCCCGTCACGCGTTTTGTCGCAGCTGTCGCACCCTCGTTCACCCGCCGTTCAGACCGTCGTCGTTCTGTATAATCCGTATACGGAATAAAGCGGCGCGCATGCGGGCTGAAGGCCCGCGGTCCGACGCTGCAAACGACGCGCCCGCGCGCGCCGGTCACGCCAATCGGCGCGCCAAGACGACGGGGTCTCTGTCACGGCTCCGGCGCGCCAAGAAAACCGCGCGTCTCCTTCGCCGCGCCTGCGCGCTGCTCAAATCGTCACCACGATCTTCCCGAAGTGCGTCCCGCTTTCCTCGTGCCGGAACGCATCCGCGAGCGCCGCCAACGGAAAGGCCTTATCCAGCACCGGCTTCAGCCCTGTCGCCTCCATCCCGCGCACCATGTCCTCCTGGTGCTCGCGCGCGCCCACCGTGATCCCGATGAGCCGGATCTGCTTGCCCATCAGCATGGCGGTGCTCACATCGCCCGCAAATCCCGCGAGCACGCCGATCAGCGAGATGTGGCCCCCGATCCGGCACGCCGCGATCGATTGCGTCAGCGTGCCCGCGCCGCCGATCTCGACAATGTGGTCGACGCCGCGCCCTTGCGTGAACGCCTGCGCCGCGAGCCCCCAGTTCGGCTCGGATTTGTAATTGATGGTGTGATCCGCGCCGAGCGCCTTCAGCCGTTCTATCTTCGCGTCTGAGGCGGAAGTGGCGATCACCGTTGCGCCTGCGGCCTTCGCGATCTGCAGCGCAAAGATCGAGACGCCGCCCGTGCCCTGCACCAGCACCGTCTCCCCGGACTTGAGCCCGCCTTCCACCACCAGGGCCCGCCACGCCGTCAGCCCCGCGCAGGGCAGGGTGGCGGCTTCCTCGAAGCTCATGTGCTGCGGCGCGCGCGTGAACGATGTCGCCGGCGCGGTGACCTGCTCACGCGCGTAGCCGTCCGTGCGGTCGCCGGGCACCGCGCGCAGTTTCCCTTGCGCCGGGCTCCCCGAAAGCCAGTCGGGAAAGAAAGTCGATATCACCCGGTCCCCGACCGCGAACGCCCGCACGCCCTCGCCAACAGCCGTCACCTCGCCCGCGCCGTCCGACATCGGGATGCGCCCCTCGTCCGCCTGGATCACGCCCTTGACCACGAGATAGTCGTGATAGTTGAGCGAGTTTGCATGCAGCCGCACGCTGATTTCGCCTGGCCCGGGCGCTGGCGCAGCGGCGGCGTCGAGAAAGAGATTGTCCAGTCCCCCAGGCTTCTTCAGCCGCATCGCCTTGCCCATCGCCGTCTCCTCTGAACAAACCGCGACTGTCGCGGCGCCCGCGGCGTCAACGCAAGGCGGGCCTGACCGACAACCCCGCGCACCGGCGCGATGCTTGCATCGTTCCCTCGCTGCGCGTGGGTGGTTGGGGCGATCGGTTCCCTGGTCTAGACCCCTGCGCGAGGGACGGCGCCGCGGCGCATCGGGACGGAGCGGAGCGTGGCGCGCGCCGAGGGAACGGCGGAGGGTAAGCTTTACACGCTCGACGGTCTGCGCGGCTTCGCCGCGATCGCCGTCGTCGCCTTCCACACGCCGGGGCCGCTGCAGAGCCTCGCGCCCAGCGCGTACCTGGCCGTCGATCTCTTCTTCGCGTTGAGCGGCTTCGTCATCGCCAAGGCGTATGACGCGCGCATCGCCAGCGGCCTGATGAGCATCGGCGATTTCGCGCGCACGCGCTTCATCCGCCTCTATCCGCTGCTGTTCATCGGCGCGGTGATCGCCATTGTCGCCAAGCTGGGCGGCATCGCGCTCGATGTCGCGAATGGAGAGCCCGAGCGCTTCGCCGCGCAGATTGCCGGGCTCATTCTCGTTGCGCCGCTGACCTGGGCCGAAGACGAGTTCTTGCTCAATCTCAACGTGCCGGTCTGGTCGCTCTTCTTTGAGATCGTCGCCAACCTCGTGTTCGTCGCGGCCTTCGCGTTCTTCGCGCGCCATCTGGCGAAAGTCGTCGCGCTCGCCGCCGTCGCGCTCATCATCGCTGTATTCTCCTACGGCTCAGCCGAGATCGGCGCGGAGTGGGAGAGTTTCGCCGGCGGCTTCGCGCGCGTCGGGTTCTCCTTCTTCGCCGGCGTCCTGCTTTATCGGATGCGCGACCGGATCAAGGTTCCCGCATTGCCGCCTTGGGCCTATCCGCCCATCCTGATCGCCGCGCTCGCCGCGGCGCCAGACGGCGTCAAGGCGCTCTATGATCTCGTGTGCATCCTTGTCCTTTTTCCCGTGATGATCGCCAGCGCCGCACGCGTTGAGCCGCAGGGCGCGCTCAAATCGAGCTACGCGTTGCTCGGCGCAACGTCCTATGGAATCTACGTTCTCCACTATCCGTTCTGCCGCGCGATGAACAATCTCGACCTGTTCACGCAAGAATCGCCGGCTGTGATGATCGTCGCGGGCCTTGCGCTTGTCGTCGGCGTCCTGGCGCTCGCTTGGGTGCTGGACCGCCTTTATGATCAGCCTGCCCGGCGCTGGCTTGCGCGGGTGCTGTCGCCGTCGGCGCCGGAACCGACGCCGGCGCGCAGCGAGAGGACGCGGCGCACGCCATAGGCGCGCAAGGCCGCGATCACGCCGAGCGCTTGTCCATCAGCGCCCGCTTGCGTTCGGCGAGGTCTTCGCCCAGCGCCTTGAGGTCGAGATCGGCCTTGCGCGCTCGCGCGAACATCCCGTCGCGTTTCTCCTCCTCGTGCACGTGGTGCTTGATCATCTCAGAGAGCACGTGGACCTTCGCCTCCCACTTGTCCGCGCCAGGGCCGCCGTTCTCGATCTCATCGATCAGCTTCCTGGCCCCGTCATGTTCGACGATGGCTTCGTCGTTCATGTCCTCGTCGCCGGTGGCGTCAAGATAGGCGGGATAGAAAATCTCTTCCTCGATCTGCGTGTGCACGCGCAGCGCCGTGCAGATCTGTGCGGCCAGCTCGCGCTTCCTGTCGTCGCTCCGCGCTTTATCGAACGCCGCGAACCAGCCCTCCACCTCGCGATGGTCGTTCATGAGCAGGGTCAGCGCATCGTCCTGCGCCTTGGCCTTGGCGGCCTTCCGCGGCGGCGACTTTTTGGCTGACTTTGACGATCCTGCAGCTTGGCTTGTGCTTGGCATGATGGGCTCCGGATGACGTCCTCTAGCAACGACCCCGTCGCCCCCCAGTTCCCCCCGACGCACCCTTGTCAATCGTCCACATGCAGCAGCGCCGCCGGCGCACAGCCGCCCTGGGCGCCCACGCACAGCCCCGCCAGCATCGCCCGCATCGTGGCCTCCAATGCGTGTCGCCGCCCCGCTCGACGCGAGCGCGCCCCGTCGCTATATCCCGCCCATTCCCGACAATCGAATCTTGGGGCGCGCGACCTATGGCCGAACCGGCTCAGTACATCTTCACCATGCAGGGCCTGACCAAGGCCTATCCGGGCGGCAAGAAAGTCTTCGAAAACATCTGGCTGTCGTTCTATCCCGACGCGAAGATCGGCGTCGTCGGCGTCAACGGCTCGGGCAAGTCGACGCTGCTGAAGATCATGGGCGGGCTCGATTCCGACTTCACCGGCGAAGCCTTCCCGATGGCCGGCGTGAAGATGGGCTATCTCGAACAGGAGCCCCAGCTCGATGACGCGCTCACCGTGCGCGAGAACGTCGAAGCCTGGTGCGCGGAGAAGAAGCTCGTCGCCCGCTTCAACGACGTCTCGATGGAAGTCGCGGAGAACTACACCGACGAGCTGATGGAAGAGATGACGGCGCTGCAGGAGAAGATCGACGCCGCCGACGCCTGGGACATTGATTCAAAAATCGAGATGGCGATGGACGCGCTTCGTTGCCCCCCCGACGACGCGCCGGTGACAAATCTCTCCGGCGGCGAAAAGCGCCGCGTCGCCATCTGCCGGCTGCTGCTCTCCAAGCCCGATATGCTGCTGCTGGACGAGCCCACCAACCACCTCGACGCCGAAAGCGTCGCCTGGCTGCAGCATCACCTCGAAGCCTTCCCCGGCTGCGTCATCCTCGTCACCCACGATCGCTACTTCCTCGATCAGGTCACCAAGTGGACGCTCGAACTCGATCGCGGCAAGGGCGTCCCCTACGAGGGCAATTATTCCGCCTGGCTCGAAGCGAAAGCCAAGCGCACCGCCCAGGAGCAATCCGAATCCGACGCGCGCAAGAAAACCATCGCGCGCGAACTCGAATGGGTGCGCCAGTCTCCAAAAGCGCGCCAGGCCAAGTCCAAGGCGCGCCTGCAGCGCTACGATGAACTCGTCAGCGCCGCCGAGCGCGAGAAGCAGACCTACGCCACCATCCAGATTCCGCCCGGCCCCCGCCTCGGCGCCAACGTCATCGAGGCCGACGGCCTCAAGAAGGCGTTCGGCGACAAGCTCCTGTTCGAGGGCCTGTCGTTCAAGCTGCCGCCCGCCGGCATCGTCGGCATCATCGGCCCCAACGGCGCCGGCAAATCCACGCTCGCGCGCATCCTGACCGGGCAGGAGGCGCCCGACGACGGCGCCGTGAAGATCGGCGACAGCGTCAAGCTCGGCTTCGTCGACCAATCGCGCGACGCCCTCGATGCGCAGAAGACGATCTGGCAGGAGATTTCCGGCGGGCTCGACGTGATCGAGGTCGGCGGCCGCGAAGTGCCCACGCGCGCCTACGTGTCGAGCTTCAATTTCAAGGGCGCCGATCAGCAGAAGAAGGTGGGGCTCTTGTCAGGCGGGGAACGCAACCGCGTGCATCTCGCCAAGACGCTGCGCATGGGCGCCAACGTGCTGCTGCTCGACGAACCGACCAACGATCTTGATGTTGAGACGCTGCAGGCGCTGGAAAGCGCGCTCGAGGATTTTCCCGGCTGCGCCATCGTCATCAGCCACGACCGCTGGTTCCTCGATCGCCTCGCGACGCACATCCTCGCCTTCGAAGGCGACAGCCACGTCGAATGGTTCGAAGGCAATTTCGAAGCCTACGAAGAAGACAAGATGCGCCGCCTGGGCACGGACGCGATCATCCCCCACCGCATCAGGTTTCAGAAGTTCGGGCGTTGATTCGCTCTATTTACATCTATCCCTCCGTCATTCCGGCCGAAGCGAAGCGGAGAGCCGGAACCCAGGGGCGAGTGCTGCGCCCTCGGTGAATGTGCACGACGACGCCTACATCGCCGGCGAAAAAGTAAGCCCGGTCGCGCGCGCGAGATCCGCCAGCGCCTGGTCCTCGCTTAGCACCTTGATCGTCGCCATGCCCATCGCCCGCGCCGGCTTCAGGTTCACGCCGAGATCGTCCAGGAAGATGCAATCCGCCGGCGCAGTGTCGAGCGCCTCGCACATCAGCGCATAGATGCGCGGATCGGGCTTGCGGATGCCGGCCTTCGAGCTTTCGATCACGTGGTCGAAGCGCGCGAACACGGCGTCGAGCTCCCGCGCCTTCGGCCGGTCGGACGCGACATTGTTGGTGATGAGCCCGTTCAGAAGCCGCGCCGCCTTGAGCGCGTCGAGCGCCGCCACCATCCGCGGCCGCAGCCGCCCGTAGATGCAATCCATCACGTCGCGCCCGCGCAGGCGCCCGCCGCTCTCCTCAAGGAAGAGCGCGTCGAACGCGGCCGCATCGATCTTGTTCGATTCGAACTGCGCCCACGCATTCGCGTCCGGATTCGTCGCGTTCAGCGTGCGGATGAAATCCCTGGGCAGCCCGCGCTCGGCCTCCAGCGCATTGAACGCCTCGAACGGGGAGGTCGTGAAGACGCCTCCGAAATCCCAAATGACGGCGCGAATCTGGCTCATGGGCCGCTTCTTAACGCGATCTTGACGGCGTTTGTCTACGCTGACGCGGCAGGAGAACCTTGATCATGCCTCGCTTCCTCATCTCCGATGACAACCCCGCCGGCTACAAGCTGGAGGACATCCTCGCCGTCATCCGCGCCGACGTCATCACCAAGAGCGCCAAGATCGCCAACGATGAGCGCCCCGAGGCCCAGCACGTCCTGGCCAACAATGTCCGCGTGCTGCAGCTCCTCACCGAGGCCATCGATCTCGCCCGCGATTCCACGCGCACCCTCGATCGCGCCTTCGGCCCCGCCCACGGCGCCCCGCGGATCGGCGAAGCCGTCTAGGCGCCCCCCGCGCGGGCGTTCCGCCCGCGCCGCGCCCCCGCCCGGCGCTCCGGCCTTGCCGCCCCGGAATCCGCCACTAAGCTCCCCCGCCAACACGGGCGCGAACCGCGCCGAGAGGGGAGAGGTTCATGGCGCAAGGCCGCTTGTTCGCGCGCAAACCCGTCGCGGACGTACAGAGGGAATTCCAGACCGGGGAGCTCAAACGGACCCTGGGTCCCCTCAATCTCGTCAGTCTTGGCGTCGGCTGCATCATCGGCGCCGGCATCTTCGTCATCACCGGCACGGCCGCAGCGAACTTCGCCGGCCCGGCCGTCATTTTCTCCTTTATCATTTCCGGCTTGGCCTGCGTCTTCGCCGCGCTCTGCTATGCCGAGCTCGCCTCCACGATGCCCGTGCCGGGCTCCGCCTACACCTATTCCTACGTCACGATGGGCGAGGTGTTCGCCTGGACGATGGGCTGGCTGCTCTTGCTCGAATACGGCGTCGCCGCATCGACGGTGGCTGCAGGTTGGACGGGATATGTCGTCAGCCTCTTGCGCGATTTCGGCCTGATCATCCCCGAGGCGCTGTCGCAATCGACCATGCAGTTTCAGGACGGCGTCTTGCAGGTGACGCCGAGCTTCAACCTGGTCGGCGTCATCGGCATTCTGGCTGTCACCGGCCTGCTGATCGTCGGCGTCAGCGAGAGCGCGACTGTCAACAACGCGATCGTGTTCGTGAAGGTCTCGGTGCTGCTCGCCTTCATCGCCATCGGAGTCACCTATGTCGATCCGGCGAACTGGCGCCCGTTCGTCCCCGAGAACGAGGGCGGCTTCAACTATGGCTGGGTCGGCGTCTTCCGCGCCGCCTCGCTGGTGTTCTTCGCCTATGTCGGCTTCGAAGCGGTCTCCACCGCCGCCGGCGAAGCGAAGAACCCTCAGCGCGACCTGCCGATCGGCATCCTTGGTTCGCTGGTGATCGTCACCTTGCTCTACATGGCGGTGTCCGCCGTCATGACCGGCGTTGTCCCGTTCCGCGAACTGGCCGTGCCTGAGCCGATCGCGGTCGCAGTCGATCGCATGAATCCGGAATGGGCGATGATCCCCTGGGCGCTGAACGGCCAGGGCGAACTGAATCTCTTTTCGCTCATCATCAAGATCGGCGCGTTCACGGGGCTCTCATCGGTGATGCTGGTGCTGATGTTCGGGCAGACTCGCGTGTTCTATCAGATGGCGCGGGACGGCCTGATCTGGCGCGTGTTCTCCGTCGTCAATCCGCGTTTCCGCACGCCCGCCACCGGCACTGCTCTGCTCGGCTGCATCATCGCGATCGCCGCCGCGGTCCTGCCGCTCGGCGTGCTCGGCGATCTCGTCAGCCTCGGCACCGCGATGGCGTTTGCGATCGTCTGCATCAGCGTGATGTATCTCCGCAAGCACGAGCCGACGCTGGCGCGGCCGTTCCGCGTGCCGCTCTATCCGCTCATCCCGATCCTCGGCATCATCATGTGCGTGATCTTCATGATGGGTCCGATCATCATCGACATCGTGAGCAAAGGCATCGGCGTCGATATCCTTGGCGCGATCGTCGGCTCGCCGGATCCGAACTTCCGCACCGATCCGGTCGCGCTCGGCATCCTCGTCGTCTACATCATCATCGGCGTGTTGGTGTACGCCTTCTACGGCTACCGCAACTCCCGCCTCGGCCGCGGCGAGCCGCCGCCGGCCGCGCCGCCGGCGGAGCCGCCGGGCGATCCGTTGAAGCCGCCCGCGTGATGCGCTGAGAAAGGCGGACAGTGCGGGCCGCGCTCCGGAAGGGGCGCGGCCCGTTCTCTATCCGCGGGTCGGCGCGCGTGGGTCATCCTGAGCGCGTGATTGAAAAGGAAGAAGCGCCTCAGCCCTCGAGCCCGCCGGGCGTCTCCCACCCCCGCCGCGCGCACGCCGCCAGCAGCGTGTTGCGCATCAGGCACGCCCGCGTCATGGGGCCGACGCCGCGCGGGACCGGCGTGATCGCGCCCGCGACCTCCCGCGCCTCTGCGAACGCGACGTCGCCCACCACCCGCGTCTTCCCCGCCCCGGGCCCGAGCTCCGGCGCGGGCACGCGGTTGATGCCGACATCGATCACGGTCGCGCCCGGCTTCACCCAATCGCCGCGCACCATTTCCGGCCGCCCCACCGCCGGCACGAGAATGTCGGCGCTGCGGCAAAGCGCGGCGAGATCGCGCGTGCGCGAATGCGCGATCGTCACCGTGCAATTCTGTTCAAGAAAGAGCAGCGCCGCCGGCTTGCCGACGAGGATGGAGCGCCCGATCACAACGCAATGCGCGCCGGTGAGATCGCGCGTCACCGATTGCGCGAGGATCACGCAGCCTGTCGGCGTGCAGGGGCGCAAGCCAGCCTTGCCGAGCAGCAGCCGCCCGGCGCTCAGCGCCGTCAGCCCGTCCACGTCCTTCGCCGGATCGAGCGCGGCGAGCACGCGCGCTTCGTCGATATGTTCGGGCAGCGGCAGCTGCACGAGGATGCCGTCGATCTCCGGATCGGCGGAGAGCTGCGCCACAAGCGCGATCACCGCCGCCTCGGGCGCGTCCGCAGCCAGCCGGTGCGCGTGCGAGCGCATCCCGGCCTCCTGCGTGTTCTTCACTTTCGCGCGGACATAGATTTGGCTTGCCGGGTCGTCGCCCACCAGCACCACCGCCAGCGCGGGAACGGCGCCATGCGCCTGCGCCAGCGTCGCGACGGCCGCGGCGGTCCGCTCGCGGATGCGCAGCCCGATCGCCTCGCCGTCGATCAGCGCCCCGCTCATCGCCGCGCGCCCGTCAGCATCGCGCCAGCAGCAGGCACGGCAGCGCGCGCATCAGCAGGTAGATCAGCAGGATCAGCACGAGCGGCGAGAGATCGACGCCCGAGATCGGGGGAATGAAACGCCGGATTGGACGCAGCACCGGGTCCGAGATCGCGGTCGTGAACCGCCAGATCGAATCCACGATCGGGCTGCGCCGCGAGACCATTTCGAACGCGACCAGCCAAGAGAGCACGGCCTGCACGATCAGCAGGATCACGAACAGCTGCAGGACGATGACGATGATGTCGACGAGAATGGCGAGCATGGCGGCTTTCGATGGCGGCGAGTTCTGGGCGCCCCGTCTAGCCCGCGTCGGGCGAGGGGGGCAAGGCGCTGGCCGGCGCGCCCTGGGGCCGCGGAAAGGCCGCGCCCGCCGGGCGGGGTTGGGGCAGTTGACGCTGCTGCGGCCCCGCGCCATACCCGCGCCTCCGGAAATCCTCGCTTGGCCGCCGGCCGCGGGGAGGAGGGCCCGTAGCTCAGCTGGGAGAGCGCCGCGTTCGCAATGCGGAGGTCAGGGGTTCGATCCCCCTCGGGTCCACCATTTTCGTTTGCGCGCCGCCGCCGCCCGCCAACCCGGCGCGCGGATCCCGGTTCGAGGAAACGCCTCTCACCTCCACCAGCCTTCGCTGCTTTGCAGCTTCAGCGCGGCTAAGCCAGCAGCGACCTCTCACGGCGAAACGCCGTGGCGCAGGGGTCGCCGGAGCCCATGCCGCTGCCCCGCGCCGACGCGGGCCGCGCTGAACCGCCCGCCAAGACAGATAAGCCAGCGCGCCGCACGCCTGCCAACGCACACTCTCAAACACGGGCAAACACGGGCAAACACGGACGCCCCTCAAGACATCAGCAGATGGCCGACATAGAGCCCGTAGACCGCCAGCAGCGCCGCTCCTTCAAGCCGCGTCAGCCGCTTGCTGGTGAACGCGAAGATCATGAGCAGCACGGCGCTGCCGATCAGCACGCCCCAGTCGATCAGCCCGACATCGTCTGGAATGGCGATCGGGTGGATCAGCGCGGTTGCGCCAAGGATGCCGAGGATGTTGTAGAGATTGGAGCCGACGATGTTGCCGAATGCGACGTCGGATCGGCCCTTCAGTGCGGCTGCAAGCGTCGCGACGAGTTCCGGCAGCGATGTGCCGATCGCGACGATGGTGATCCCGATGACGGTCTCCGAGAGGCCGGCCAGGCGCGCGGCGGTGATGGCGCCGTGCACCAGCAGATCTGCGCCGAAAATCAAGAGTCCCAAGCCGCCCAGCGCGAAAAGTGCGGAGACCCAGAGCTTCTGCGGCGCGGGATCGTGGGTGTGGGATTCCCCGGCGTGCACGTCCGCCGCAGCGCCCCCCGATCGCTCCAGGCGCCAGATGATGAACACGTAGGCGATCAGGCCGCCGAGCAGGAACGCTCCGGTCCACCGGTTGAGCGCGCCGAGCGCGAGCGCGAGCGCTGCAAGCCCGACCGACGCCGCGATGACGAGCACGCCGTCGCGCCCGATCGCTGCAGGATTGACCGCGATCGGACGGATCAGAACGACGATCGCCAGGATCAGCAGGATGTTGCCGATGTTCGAGCCGAGCACGTTGCCCAGCGCGATCCCCGGCGATCCGAGCAGCGCCGCATCGATGCTGGTGATCAGCTCCGGCGCGGACGTGCCGAAGCCGACCAGCGTCAGCCCGATCAGCAATTCGGAGAGACCGAAGCGGCGCGCGACGCCGACGGCGCCGCGAATGACGCCTTCGCCGCCAAGCGCAAGCAGCGCCAGCCCGCCGATGATCTGCAGCGCAGTCTCCATGTCGTCCCTCTAATCCTGATCTCGTCCGCGCGCCTCCGGCCAGAGCCGGAACACCGATGCAGCAAGCAGAAGCGAAACCGCAGACCCCATCAGCACGCCGAGGCGCGCCTGGGTTTCGCCCGCGTCGTCGCCGTCGAATGCGAGCGCGCCGATAAAGAGGCTCATCGTGAAGCCGATGCCGCAGAGGCAGCCCACGCCGATCAGCTGGCGGAGCGAAAAGGGCGCTGCGACGCGCGCCAGACGCGCGGCGGCGAGCGTCAACAGCGTCACGCCGACGGGCTTGCCGAACGCGAGCGCGATCGCAACCGCCGCCGATACGCCGCTCAGCGCCGCAGCGCCGTCCAGTCCCGCAAACGAGACGCCCGCCGCGCAGAAGGCGAAGATCGGCAAGACGACGAAAGCGCTGATCGGATGGATGGCGTGCTCCAGGCGCCCGAGCAGCGTGCTCTCGCCGCCAGCCCGGTGCGGCGGCACGATGAGCGCGGCGGCGACGGCCATGACTGAAGTGTGCACGCCCGATTCCTTGGCAAGCCCCCAGCCGATGAGCGCGACAAGCGGATAGAGCCAAATCGGCAGCGCGCGCGTGCGCCCAAACCAAGACGTCGCTCCAAGGAGAATGAGCGCCGCAATCAATGGCGCAAACGAGAGCTCGCCAGTGAAAAGGATGGCGATGAGAACGATCGCCATGAGATCGTCGACCACCGCCAGCGTCAGGAGGAACAGCCGCAGCCGCGGATCGGCTTTGGGGGCAAGGATCGCAAGCGCGGCGAGCGCAAACGCGATGTCGGTGGCGACCGGAACGGGCCAGCCGCGAGGATCAACGGACCCCGCCAGGCCGATGTAAATCAGAATTGGCGCGAGCGCGCCGCCGATCGCGGCTGCGACCGGAAGCAGCACGATTTTTGGATTGGAGAGTTCGCCGATGGTGAGTTCGCGCTTCAGCTCCAGGCCGATCACGTAGAAGAAGACGGCCATGAGGCCGTCTTTCACCCAGTCCTTCAGCGTCGCCTCTGTGCGCCAGACGCCCAGATCGAGCGCAAGCGGCGTCTTGAGCGCGTCGAAATAAGCGGCCGACCACGGCGAGTTCGCGACCACGATGGCGCCGACGGCGGCAAGCGCCAGCAGCATGCCGCCGCCAGCCTCGGTTTTCAGGAATTTCAACACGGCGCCCGCCATCAGTCCCGCGCCCCAGCCGCGAGCGTGACTTCGAGCGCAAGCTTCAGCGTATGGTCCGGCGCATCGCCGGAAAGACCCGCCAGATAGCCTGCCGCGAATTGGATGTGGTCTGTCAGCCGGCCGTAGAGCACGGGACCGGCGCGGTGATCCTGATCCTCGAACCGCTGCAGCCGGTGCAGGCTTCCCGTGTCGCCGAGATAATCGAGGGCGGGTGCGAGCGCGTCGGTGATGTGGTAGCGGAGGCTGGCGCGCACGTCTCCGATCAGGGCGGCGTTGGCGCCGCTGCCGACCTCGCGTTCCACGCCGACATTGAAGCGGTATTCCAGGGAGCCTTCACGGCGCCGGAGCAAGAGCCGCGCCGCGGCCTCGTCGGCCTCGCCGTCGATGTGTGCAAATTCGTACTGCAGCCGCAGCCCCACATCGAACGGCGCGGCGTCGCCCTGGCGCGCCAGCGCAAATGTGTTCTTCAGCGCGCTGACGGCGTAGCCGGCGTCCGCGCCCGGCGCGTCTTCCGCCGCGAGTTCGATCGCGACTTTCCAGTGCGCCGTCGGGCTGTAGCCGAACTCAATCGCGAGTTCGGAGAAGCCATCGAGGTCCGACGCGCGATCCTCTTCGAAGGCGATTCCGGTTTCGGCAGTGAGTTCACCCGCGCGCACGCTGGGCGAACTCACCGAAAGCACCGACGCCTGCGCATGCGCTGAGGCGCAGACGCCCAGGATCAGAACCACGGAGCCGAGATCGATCGGGCCCAGTTTGCGGGCATGCCCCGCGCCGCGCCGCTCCCGCCAAGCGCGCGCACGCGTCATGGTCGCGCACCGAAGCAGTCCGTCCGAAGGCGGTTCATCGTCCCATCCCCATGTCTTGAATCGCCATCGCGGGTTGGCGCCGCCGAACGCGTGCGGCGGCGCCTCGCGCGGAAACCTCAGAAGTCGAACAGGTCGGCGAGACGCGAGCGCCGCCCGCCGCCATGGCGCTGTCGACGATCATGATCGTCGTCGTCATCGTCGTCGTAGCGCCCGCGCCCGCGCTCAGCGCCTCGTTCGTTCAGCGTCTCTTCCTTCACCAGGGCGATCAGCTTCTCAAGCTCGCCCTTGTCGAGCCAAACGCCGCCCGTCGATGGGCACACGTCGAACTCGATCCCGTAGCGGTGAATCTGGCGCATCGGGGCGCCGTCGATCGGGGAAGACAAAAGGGGCATCGATTTGCTCCGTTCTGGGTTGGACCATCGGGAGCGACGATGTGCTGCGGCGCAATCAAGCGTCTGAGCCGAGCCGACACCGGGACATCCCGATGCGGTCCGACATCACAACGCCGCCTAAGAAGGAGGCGATGTCAGAGGGGCCCGGCCCGCACCCCTCAAATGGACGGCGGCGCGCCGAGGTCAAGAGGCGCCCACGCCAAAAATGCGCACCGCCAAAAATGCGCACCGCCAAAAATGCGCGCCATTGAGACGCTCAATCCCCACTTCGACACAAAACGGGTGCTGATGCGTGCCTGGGACCTTGCTGATCCTTGCCCGCGTGCGCGCGCGGAGCCACGACGAGGGAGCGGGAATCGGCTGCGGTGGAGAGACGATGAGCGACTTGGAAGCGAACAAGCGGAATGTGAGGGCGTTCTACGAACTCATGTTCAACGCATGCAGGCCCCGGGAGGCGATCGAGGCCTACGCTGGCGAGGTGTATATCCAGCACAATCCTCACGTCGCCGACGGCAAGGAGGGCTTCATCGCCTATTTCGAACGTATGGCCGCCGAGTATCCCGGCAAACGGGTCGACATTAAGCGCGCATTCGCGGAAGGCGACTACGTGATCCTCCACTGCCATCAGGTTTGGCCTGGCGGATTGGAATATGCCGGGATCGACATCTTCCGCTTGGACGGCGAAGGCAAGATCGTCGAGCACTGGGACGTGCTCCAGGAGACGCCGACCGCGAGCGCCAACACCAACGGCATGTTCTGAAGCCGCCGCTGGCGAAGGCGCCCCGCTTCCGGGCGAAGCCTCGATATCTATCGCGTCGGCGCGTCATTTCAGGTAGCCGCCCACATAGAGCGTCGCCTCCTCATCGGAGAGGATGGTCAGCGCATCGTTCGGCAGCGCCCGCGCCTGGATCGCGTCGACCGCCTCGATCGGCGCGGTCAGCCATTCGTCCCGCTCCGCTTCCGTCCGCAGGATCACGGGCATCGCCTTTGCGTGCACAGGGCGGACGAGATCATTCGGCGCCGTCGTCAGGATGCTGAACAGAGCATGCTCGCCGACATTGGGCGCAGACTTCGAGCCATAGTCGCCGCGCCACGTGCGCCAGACGCCGGCGAACGCCAGCATGCCGCGATCCGGCGGCGCGAACCAGCGCAGCACTTTCGCCCCTTTTGGCGATGAATCCTCATATTCGCTGAATGCAGTGAACGGCGCGATGCAGCGATGCGCCGGCCCCAGCACGCCGCGCCAGTGCGGGCTCGCAAGGTTGCGGATATTGGTGACTGGCGCGCCGCCTGTTCGCGCCGGGCCGGGCAGCCCCCAGCGCATGCGCGCCCATTCAAGATCGCCGTTTGCGCCGCGCCGGATCACGGGACCGATGCTCTTCGGAAAGACTTCGAGGATGACGTTGAGGCGCGTGTCGCTCCATTCGTCGAAGCCGTAATAGTCGCGCTCGACGCCGGCTTTGCGGATGTCGGAGGCGTATCGGTTGCACATCGCGCCCACATAGGCGCACGCCGGCGTCGGCGTCCATCGTCCCGCGCGTGCGCGCCGCCTCTTGCGGGCGCGGTTGTTTTCCTCTCAGGTGCGGCGCAACGGAGGACTGCATGAGCGAGATGAATCGGCGCTGGGTGCTGACGCGGCGTCCCGACGGCGCGTTGAAGGACAGCGATTTCGCCCGGGCCGACGAGCCGCTGCGCGACCTCGCCGACGGCGAGATGCGCGTGCGCGTAACGCATCTGTCGTTCGACCCGACGCAGCGCATCTGGATCAGCCAGGATTCCTATCTGCCTGCGGTCCCGATCGGCGCGGTCGTGCGCGCTGGCGCGATCGGGCAGGTCGTCGCCTCCAAGCACGCGGACTTCAAACCGGGCCAGATGGTGCAGGGCGCCTTCGGCTGGCAGGACTACGTGCAGTCCGCGGGCTTCACCGAGCTTGGCCCGATCACGCCGCTGCCCCCGGGCGTGACGCCCGAACAGGCGCTCGGCGTCATGGGGCTGACGAGCATCACGGCGTGGTTCGGCGTGCACGACCTCTTGAAGCCGCAGGCGGGCGAGACCGCGCTGGTCACCGGCGCGGCCGGCGCCACGGGCTCCGCGGCGGGACAGATCCTCAAGGCCGCCGGCGCCCGCGTGATCGGCGTCGCCGGCGGGCCGGATAAGACCCGCTGGGTCGTCGATGTCGCCGGCTTCGACGCCTGCATCGACTACAAGAACGAGGATGTCGCCGCCCGCATCGCCGCGCTCGCGCCGAAGGGCCTCGACATGATCTACGAGAATGTCGGCGGCCCGATCTTTGATGCAGCGCTTGCTCATCTCGCCATGAAGGCGCGCGTCGCGCTGTGCGGCGCGATCTCCGGCTACGACACCGGCGAAATCTATGGGCTCAAGAATTACATGAATCTCGTGATCCAGCGGGCCAAGATCGAAGGCTTCCTGGTGCTGGATTACTTCCCCCGCGTGGGCGAGGCGATCGCCGGGCTCGGCGCGCTCGCAGCGGCCGGCAAGCTCAAAGGCGAAGTCGATCTGCAGGAAGGGTTCGACAACATCCCCGCGACCCTGCGACGGTTGTTCGAGGGGCGGAACTTCGGCAAGCAGCTCCTGAAGATCACGGATCCCCCGCTGCCGGCGGCTTAAGGCGTCTGGCGCGCCATGACGTCGACGGACCCTTGCCCGAAGCGCGTTCGTACCCGCACTATGGCGGTGGACGGCGTCCGGCTCACGAGGCGCCGCACGGGAGACGCGTATGGCGGAGGCGATCCAGGGCGCGGGCGAAGCGCGCGCTGCGAAGAGGGACGCGCCCTCGCTTTGGACTAAGCTCGCCTACGGCTACGGGGCCGCCGCCTACGGCGTGAAGGACAACGGGTTCAGCTATTTCCTGCTGTTGTTCTACAGCCAGGTGATCGGGCTCGACGCGCGCCTGGTGGGCCTGGCGATCACGACCGCCCTGGTGCTGGACGCGATCAGCGATCCCGTGGTCGGCTATTGGTCCGACAACCTCCGTTCCAAATGGGGCCGCCGGCATCCCTTCATGTACGCCTCCGCGCTCCCGGTCGCGGCCAGCTACTTCCTGATCTGGTCGCCGCCCGAGGGATGGTCGCAGGCGGCGCTGTTCTGGTACCTCCTGGCGCTTGCGGTGCTCATCCGCACCTTCATCACCTTCTACGAAACGCCGAGCACCGCGCTCATCCCCGAGCTGTCCAGCAATTACGATGAGCGCAGCGCGCTCTCGTCGTTCCGGCTCTTCTTCGCCTGGACTGTCGGCAACGCGATGACGGTGATCACCTTCCTGGTGATCTTCCCGATGTTCGTCACCGAAACCATTCCGAACGGGCAGTTCAACCGCGACTCCTACGAAGTCTATGGCACGGTCGCGGCCGTGCTGATCGTCACCGCGATCCTGATCTCGGCGCTCGGCACGCACGCGCGCGTGGCGCATCTGCGCCCGCCGCCGCCGAAGCGGCGGATCACGCTCGGGCTCGTCTTCAAGGAGATGTTCGAGACGCTGGCGAACCGGTCCTTCATTGCGCTCTTCGGCGCGGCGATGTTCGGGGCGGTGGCGGCCGGGCTCTCCGCGGCGCTCGCCTTCTACGTGCTTACGTACTTCTGGGGGTTCGATTCCAACCAGACCGGCCTCATCACGATGGGCGTCTTCCTCTCCGCCATCATCGGCACGGTGATGGCGCCGATCGTGACCAAGACCATCGGCAAGAAGCGCGGCGCGATCATCGTCGGGCTGATCGCCTTCGTCGGCTCGCCGCTGCCGATCGCGCTCAAGCTGTTCGGGCTCCTGCCGGACGATCCGACCTTCATCTTCTGGTTCGTGTTCATCGCCGGCACGCTCGATGTCGGCCTCATCATCTGCTTCCAGACGCTGTTCGTTTCGATGGTGGCGGATCTTGTGGAGCAGGCTGAGGTGAAGACCGGGCGCCGTTCAGAAGGCGTTTTCTTCGCAGCGGTGACGTTTATCCGCAAGATGGTGCAGGGCGTCGGCGTGATGGCCGCGGGCGTGGTGCTGGCCTTGGCGGAATTCCCGGCCGGCGCCGCTCCCTCGCAAGTGAGCGATGAGACGCTGTGGCGTCTCGGCGCCTATTACGTGCCCTCGATCCTGGTGCTTTGGATGGCGATGATGGCGATCATCTCGACCTACAAGCTCGACCGCAAAGGCCACGAAGAGAACCTGCGCGCCCTGGCTGCGCGCGACGCCGGCTGAAGCGCGCGTCAGTCCGGAGACTTGTCTTCGAAGTCGATCGCCTCGATCAGCTTGGCGATATGCTGCGGCTTGCGCCCGTTGCGCAGATGCTCGCCCAGCGCCTTGGTGCTGAGCGCCGAGCGCCAATATTCATTGTGCGCGAACAATTTGCCGGTGCCGAGCCGGTCGACGTCCACGTCGAGCACGCCGCGCCCGAGATCGCCGCGGTCCGGGCCTCGGCGCGCTCTGCGCTCGTCGGCCGCCGATGCGATCGGGCCCCCGATCACGTCGCCGACCACGATCCAGCTTGCGGTCTTGAAGAAATGATTGGTCCACCGCACCGCCGCGAAAAGCGCTGAATGCACCGGTCGCGGCTGCCCATCCCAGCCGATGAACGTGAGCGCGCCGTTGCACGCATCCACCTCGCCGTCGGGCCCATGCAGCGTCGGCGGGCACGCCGCCAGCTTTCGCGCGCCCAGCTTTTCGCCGAGATCGGCGCGGCTGTCGGCGAGCAGCAGCGAGGCGTGCGTCAGCGGCGATCCGAGCGTGATGAAGTCGCTGATCAGCCAATGTTTGCCCTCGGCGTGGCCGAACGCGGTCTTTTCCAGCTCCATCGTGCGCAGCCGCCGGCTGAACCGCCGCTGGGCGATGCGCAGCGCCGCGCGCGCCTTCTCGCAGGAGTCTTCGTCATTGCAGCCGTTCAGCGCCTGCGCTGCGCGCTCCACGTCGTGCAGCGCGGCGGAGACCGGCTCGCCCGCGCGCATCACGTAGCTTCCGCTCTGGCGCGCCCAATAATCCATCAGCAATTCGTAGCCGACCGCGGTGCCCAGGCTGTGCGCGACCACGATGATGCGGCTGTACCCGGCCTTGGGATCGTGCAGGCGGTCGAGAAGGTCGATCCCGGCTTTGCGGATCTGCTGGCGCGCTTCGATATGCTCGGGGTTGCGGCTGAAATAGCGCGCCGAATCCGCCATCACGGGAATGAGGAAGGCGCGCGCCGCCATGCGCGTCACGAAGATGCCGGCGAGGGCGACGACGACGAGCGTCACGCCCGATGCGTAGAGCGCCCACGACGCCTGCAATTGTTCCTTCTCAAGCGTGCCCGTCGCGTCGCCGCTATAGAGGCTGTTGAGGTGCCAATGCGCGACAACGCCGGACACCACGATCACGATCGTTGTCCAGAACAGGCGCGTCCACCAATGCCGCGCCGCGCCGATCCCGACATGAACGCCGAACGCCGACCAGAGAAATGCGAACGAAAAAAGCGCAAAGAAGACGTGCAGGGACCATCCGCCCGCATCGAAGCACGGCTGGCCGGCCTCGCAATGGAGGAACGTCTTCACCGGCACGATCCACCCGCTGAGCTCGCCGTACACCCAGAGGTTCTTCGCATCGATGTCGCCGAGCAGCGCGATCACCAGCGCGGCGGCGCTGACGATGACCGCCAGCGTGGCGGCGGTGTTCAAATGGCGCAGCGTCAGCAAGAGCGCCGCGATGGCCGTCGCCAGCGTCAGCGGCAGCCGCAGATCGCCCCATTGCAGCAACGGCCCCTGGAAGATCAGCGTGGAGACGATTCCGACCGTGATCGCGAAGCCGACGCCGAGCAGAAGCGGCACCGCGCCCGATACCGAAGTCGCCGCCGCCTTGAGGCTGAGCAGCGTCGGCATGCGCGGCCGCGGTCTCACGCCGCCGATGATCTCGTGCACGATGATGACGAGCGTGGCGGCCACGATCAGCCCCACCGTCGTCAGCATCAGAAGGTAGGTGACGTCCGTCGGCGTCGGGATCGGCAGCCCGAAGAACGCATCCCGCAGATCCGTGCGGCTCAGACCGTCCTGCGGCTGCGGCAGCAGCAGCGAGACGCCAAGCGAGAACAGGATGCACAGAAGGGTGATGCTCTCCATGAAGCGGACCACCCATTGCCGCACCGGCAAGAGATTGCGCGGCGCGTCGCGGCGCGGGCGCGCCATCAGGTCGCGAAACCAGGTGAGGAAGTGCTCCAGGCGGTTCCCCGCCATGTAGTGCGCCCAATAATGCTCGAAGAAATCGACGCGCGGCGGCGGCTGCCCTGCTTCCGTCGTGATGCGCTGGAGATCGGCGACGGCGAGGCGGGCGTCCGGCGCCGTCCATGTGCGCCCGCGCCCGTCCGCTTCCCATGTCGTGCGGGCGAGTTCCTGCACGTCCTCCATCGGGCGCTGCTGGCCCTGCCCGTGAATGAAGACCACGGCGATCCGGGGTTCCGATCCCTGCGCTTCAGGTCCCTGCGCGCCGCTCATCCGTCTCTCCGTTGCATCGCGCCGACGCGCCCGGCGCCGTACTCATCCCGCGCAATAATTCTGCAGCACCGCCGCCCATGTATCTTCAAGGCATTGCGCGCCGTCGCTGTCTGCGGGGCAGGACGCGGGCGGTTGTCCCAGTTTGCGCAGGCCCGTCAGATGCGCGCGCACGATTGCGGGGCGAGACTGCAGGAACGCGTCGCGCGCGGCGGCGTCGGTCTCCCACACATCCATGCTGCAATATTCAAACGCCAGCGCCCGCACCGCCTCGCCGCGCAGCGCCAGATCGTCTGGTGCGGCCCCGGCGCGCGGCGTCGACATGGGCGACAGCACCGCTTGCTCGTACTCCTGCGCACGGCCGGCGAGCGCGCGCCATTCTTCGGCGGTCACCTGATGGCCGCTCTCGATGCGCCGCGGCCGCAGCGTTTCCGTGTTCTCAAGAATGGCGACGCCGGTGAAGAGCCGCGCAAAGCTGTCGGCCGTGTCGCACGGGCCTTGCGCTTCGTTGCGGTGGTCAGCGCACAGCGCCTGTGCGCCTTGCGCCTGCATGCGCGCCTGCGTGAGGTCGCCGCGCATGAACCGCGTCGCGCTGCCCATCAGGTGCAGGCGGATGCGCGCAGCGGCCGCTTCTGCGTCGGAGGCGGCGAGTTTCTCCGCCTCTTCGCCGTCCGCTTTCGCGGCCGCGAGGCGCGGATCGCCCTCCGGCAGACGCGCGACCGTCGCGTCGGTTGCGAAATACGTGCCGAAATGATCGCGCAAATGTTTCTCGCCCGCCGTCTCGCATCCGGCCAGCGCCAGGCAGAGCGCCGCCGCGCCGATCGCGCTTGTGATCCGCATTCGTGTCATGTCTGTCCTCCGATCAAGGATCGCTGTTGTTGGGAACGCCGTTTCCGCCGTCGCCGCCGTTCGGCGCGGGCGGCGGCGGATCGCCCGCAGGCGGCGCCGTGGCGCGCTGTTGCTGGCGCACATAGAGCGTATCGAGAAGCGGCTTCTGCTCGGGCACTTTGCCGGTTTCGATCACCTGCGCGATCCAGGTCTTGTAGAGGAAGCGCCAATCCGCGTCGGAAAGGCGCACGGCGCTGTCAGCCGCCGCGGCGTTCAGCGCCTTGGCGAGATTCTGCGCCGCCTCGCGCCCTTCCTTGGTGAGCGCCTTGGCGGCGTTGCGGACTGCGGCGCGCGCCACCGTGCTTGCGGCGTCCGCCAGCGTTTCGCCGAAGAGCCGCAGGCCGGGCGTGCGCCGCTCGCCCGCCGCCGTCCACGCCGTCGCCGCGACTTCGAACAAGTCCGTCACCAGATGGATGGCGAGCGCCTGTTCGGCAGTCTCTTCGTCGATGGAGAACAGCACGCCCGGATTGGCCGCCGCCTCGCGCATCAGCGAAGAGATGACGCCCGTCCACATCGTCGGCGTCAGCAGCGCCGCGCCCGGCGCCGAGACGAGTTCAGCGACGTGCTTGGCGATGCGCTGCACCTCCGGGTTGGAGTCCTTGCCCGTGATCATACCCGGCGTTAGCGCCGCCTGCGTCGCGATCACCCGCACGACGTCGACCGCCTGTTCGCGGCTGAATAACCGCTCGAAGGGGTTCTTCGCCTGATCGCGCACGCCTGAAGAGAACCCGGTCAGGATGCTCGCCAGCACGTTCGCGCCGGCGATGTCCCACGGCTTCTGCTTCTCAGGGTCGTCGTCCAGCAAGAGCGCCGGCAGCCCGCCCGCGACCGCGTCGATCGCGGCGGCGGCGACTTGCGCGGCCACGTCGCGGTCATACGGCGGCAGCACGCCCTGCGCGCCCATCACCCGCGCCATCCCCGCAACGGCGTTGCGCACGATCTCGGTGCTCTCGGATCTGCCGCGCACGAACAGCTGCGGCTTTTCCGCCACCAGCGTCAGCATGTGCTCGGAGAGCTGCACGAAGCCCGGCCTGGAGAAGACGCGCAGCACATGCCCATCGAACTGGTCGCTGAGCGCCGCATCGATCAGCGTCTCCGTCACCGCGCCCAGCGTTTTTTCGGTCGCGAACGAGGCGCCGAGGAAACCCTTCTGGTGCCGGGCGACGACGCCGAGCGCCGCATGCGTCATCGGCGCCA
Organism: Alphaproteobacteria bacterium; assembly: GCA_016124255.1. Classification (GTDB taxonomy): domain Bacteria; phylum Pseudomonadota; class Alphaproteobacteria; order Caulobacterales; family Aquidulcibacteraceae; genus CADEEL01. The sequence continues at coordinate 49,266 of WGOB01000017.1, forward strand.
GCAAATCGTCGCGGATGTTCTCGACACGGACCATCTTGTAGGCGTTCTGCGGATCGTCGATCGCCGCGTCGAGGCGCGTGCGCAACGGCTCGACGAGCGCGCGGCCGAGTTCCTGCAGACGCGGCTGATCCCAGATCGCGTCGGCGTTCTCATCGATCACGCGCGCGCCCGCCGTCAGCATGATGGAGGCGGTGCGTTCCCAGAACGGTACGCGCAGGGGCCCCGGGTCATTCTCGTCCGGCAGCAATTCGACGATGTGGGTCAGAAAGCCCGAGATCAGTTTCTCGCCGGACTCGCTCGCCTTGAAGATGCGCGGGTTCGCCGCCGCCGTTTCGATCGCGATGCCGAGCAGCCTGAGCCCCAGCCTCTGCTTGGGCGTGCGCGGCGCATTTTCCTTCCAATGCTTGATCACGGTGGCGGTCGGCGTGTCGAGCTTCAGCACTTTGGCGTCGCCGCCGCCTTCACGGGCGCGCACATAGAGCCCGCGCCCGAAATCCTCGATCGCGCGGCGCACCGAAGCCGGGCACTCCGCCTTCAGCCCGCTCACGTCGCCGAGGAACTGCCCCGCGGACGGCACCGCCGCGACGAGCTGCGCCTTGGTGCGTTCCGAGGCGAGCGCAAAGCGCGCGAAATCCACATTCGGCGGATCGGCGAGCCGGATCGCGAGGTCGATGTCTTTTTCAAGCAACTCGCTCCGGCGCCAATCCTGGATCGCGCCGGCCACGCGAACGAGCTGCGTGATCGCGTAGACGATATCTTGTGCGGCCACGTCGACCTCCTCAGAGCGGACGGCGGAAACGGACGTCGCTTGCGCCCGCGCCGCCGGGCGCGCTGTCGGGCGCTGCGTCGGTGAGCGGATCAAGCGGCAGATCGATCGATGCGCTGGCGGCCGCTTCAGCAGCCTGCCCGCCGGCGACGCGATAGGCGATCACCAGCGCGTTCGGGTTAGCAGCGCCGCCGTCGCGAACCACTTCGGGGCCCGCCGCCGGCGGCGCCTGCGCGTCGCGATTGCCCAGCACGCCATGCACCGAGCGCGCGGCCGGCACGATCCGCGCGATGCGCCGGAAGACGTCGTACCAGAACGGCGCGCCAAGTCCGATCAGGCCGCCCGCGACCAGGACGGAGATGAACCAGAGAAAGCCCCCGCCGCCGGGCGCCGACACGCGCGCGCCGGCGTTGCTCAAGATTTCGGAGAACGGCGGGTTCGGCGGGACCTCGGCGCCGGCGGCGCGATTGATGCGCGGGCAGCGCGGATCCTGCGCCACGATCAGCACCGCATTCTCCAGGCAATACGGATACGCCATGTAGCCGATCGGCAGCCCGGAATCGGCGAATTCCTGCGCCTGCGCGACCATGGCGCGCGCCCGGTCTGCGCCGTCGCCCTCGACGGCGCGCTGCTCCTGGTTCACCGCGATGCGTTCGATCGCGGCGCTGATCTGCGGCGTCGTCGCCAGGCGGTGGAAGATGTAGAACGCGTCGATGTTCGCCGCGAACGCGAACACCATTGCCGCCATCACCGAGAGCACCTGCGCGCGGCGGCGGAAGTATTCCGATTGCGCGTCGGTGTAGCGCTCGAACTCGTAGGCCGCGATCGTCAGGGCGCGGCGCAGATTGGGGAAGCCGAGCGCCTTCAGGCGCGCGCCGGTCTCGCTGCGCGCGAACCCTTCGATGAATTGCAGCGTCGTGAGCTTGTGCTTCTTGCGCGTGAAGAACCAGCTCAGGATCGGCAGGTTGCGCAGCCACCAGAAGCGGCCTTTTCCGCCGAACGAGACGCTCTCGGTCATGTTGCGCGCGAACCGCCCCGCGTCGGCGGACGTCCGCGTGGCGTCGCCGGCTGCGGGGCGCGCGGCGTCGCCGTCCGCGAGTTTTGCGAGCACGTCGTCGTGCAGCGTGCGCAGCGCTTCCTCAAGCCCCGCGCGGCGCAGCGCGAACGCCTTGTGCACGCCTTCGATCAGGATCGACACCGCGGTCGACAAGAACGCCATCAGGCCCGCAAAGGCGAGCAGCGCCACCAGCAGATTCATCTTCCCGCTCCATCCACACCCAAGTCCGCGCGTCTCGCGCGCCGCGGCGTCGCGGCCCGCTGGCGCGCGTGTTTATCCTCTGCGCCGATGCCGCCACGCCCGAAAGCGTACAAACAGCAGATAAATTCCCAAGAGCACCACGACGACGCCGATCCCGGCGACGACGAGGCCCAGCGTCGATTGCGTCGGCGGCCACGCCGCGCTCGGCTGCGCCGTGCTGGCGCTCGTCTCCTGCGGCGCCGGCGCGGACGGCGCCGTCTCGATCGGCGCCTCGGGCGGCGGCGCGGACTCGTTATCCGTCAGAATGAGCGCGCCGGCGCCCGCGGCGCCCGCGCCCGCGATCACCGTTCCCAGCGCCGCCGCACCCGGCTTTTCCGTCGGCGCCGGCTCGACCGGCACATGCACCGTCGGCTGATCATTGATCCGGATCGTGACGGTTTCCCCGGCGCTCAGCGCCTTGCTGACTTTCGGATAGAGCTTCTCGTACGCGTTGCGGCTCGCGCCGACGCTGTGGTGCCCGCGCTTGTCGACGCCGGTCGCTGCGCCCACGAGCAGGCAGCCCATCGTTTCCTTTTCGGTGTTGCCGGCGTGAATGAGAATGTACTCAAAGCCCGGCACGTTCTGCAGATGCAGCATGCCCTGGTGCCAATTGGCGCCGAATTTCTTGTCGTAGCGCTTGCCTTCGCGCTCGTGCCAGCCGCCCTCCGCGCGCAATTTAAGCTCGTACTCGCCCGCTGGGATCCGCGTTTCGCCCATGACCTTGGCGCCGTCGCGGCCTTGATCCTCAAGCGTGAAGCACTCGAACGCGTCGTCGATGTAGAGGCGCCCGAGCGTCGCCTCGGTGTCGGCGGCGAAGCGGTCGACGCGAAGTCTCATAAAGGCCCCCCTGGCCCCACCATATGCGCCTCGCACATGCCCCACAATGCCGCCATTGGGCTCGCGCGGCTGGCGAATCCGCACCGCCGGCCCGCGCGGCGCAGTCTCGGCTCTGGAAACGCTGGCCTTTGCGTCGCGCCGGACGTAGGAAAAGCGGGGAGGCGAAGGCGGCGGATGATGCAAGAGGGCGCCGAACGGGCGATCCGGCTGGCGTCGATCGTAGCGATCGACATGGCCGGCTTCTCAAGTCTTTCTGAACGGGACCAGCGGCGCGCCGCGCGCCACGTGGAGGCGCTGCGCGCGCGCATCGAGGCGACGGCCGCGGCGCACGAAGGCCGCGTGTTCAACACCGCCGGCGACGGCTTCATGCTGGAATTTTCGTCCGCCGGTTCTGCGCTTGGCGCCATCCAGGACGTGCTCGACAAGCGCCCGAAAGGCGAGCCTGACATCCGCGTCGGCGCCCATGTCGGCGACGTCGTCGTCACCGCGACCAACGATCTCCTGGGCCACGGCGTGAACGTCGCCGCCCGCCTGCAGGCGCTTGCAGCGCCGAATTCAGCGCTGGTTTCCAGCGAATTCCGCTCGATGGCGCGCAACTCGCCGTCTGCGGTGTTCATGGCGCGCGGGCGCCAGCCGCTCAACAATATCGACCAGAAGGTGCAGACCTTCGCGATCCTCTCCAATGACGCGCGGCGCAAACGCTTGATGACGCGCGTGGGGTGGGGCGCAGGCGTCGCCGCCGCCGCAGCCGCGCTCGCCTTTCTCAGCCCGATGGCGATCGATTTTCTGTCGAAGCAGGATTTCCTGCGCCCGCAAGCGGTCGCCGCGCCGGAAAGCGGCGCAAAAACCGACGCCGGCGCAGTCCAGACTGAAGAGAAGGCCGCTGCGGACGCCGGCGCCGCCCCCGGCGCGCCGGCGCCGGGCGATGTGTTCAAGGATTGCGACGCGTGTCCCGAGATGGTGCTGCTGCCGTCGGGACAATTCCAGATGGGCGCGCCCGCGGGCGAGCGCGGCGCCACCGATGTGGAGCGGCCGCTGCGCACGATCCGCATCGCGCCAATCGCCGTGTCCAAATACGAAATCACGTATGAGCAGTATGACGCCTGCGCCAGCGCGGGCGGATGCAACGGCTTCTATCCCCCTGAGCGCGGCGGGGGACGCGGGCGCCGCCCTGTCGTCGGCGTCGCCTGGCGTGACGCGCAGGCCTACATCACCTGGCTCAACGCGGTGACGGAAGGCCCCGCCTACCGTCTGCTGAGCGAAGCGGAATGGGAATACGCCGCCCGCGGCGGGACAGCCACGGCGTATGCGTTCGGCGATGCGATCACGCGCCAGCAGGCGGTGTTTCAATCGCGGCTCACCGATCCGGTCGGCAGCTACCCCGCCAACGCCTTCGGCCTTTTCGACATGCACGGCAACGCCGCTGAATGGGTCGAGGATTGCTACAATTCGAATTACACCGGCTTGCCGACGCACGGCGGCCCGGTGACGAGCGGACAATGCAATCTCCGCCTTTACCGCGGCGGCGCCTACAGCGACGGGCCCAACGTGTTGCGATCGGCCAACCGGCGGCGCGCCTCGATGACGATCCGTGACGGGACGATCGGCTTCCGCGTGGCGCGCGAGATGAATTGACGGCGCCGCGCGCCGGCTGATCCAAGGGGGACGCGATGCAGTGGATCTTGTCCGCACGCCTGTTTCTGAACGCGCTCGAGCGGCTTTTGCGGCGACGGATGGCGGCGATGTCCGCCCGTCCCGAAACCGCCGCCGCCGCGCGCGGTTCGGCACGGCGGCGCTTTGCGCAGCAGGCCGCGGCCGGTGCGCTGATGGTCGCTCTCGCCGGCTGCGCCAGCAGCGGGAGCTCTGTCGGCGCGGCGCCGCCGCCCCCGCCGCCTCCACCACCGCCTCCACCCCCGCCGCCGCCTCCGCCGCGGCCGATGCCGCCGGATGATCGCGCGCCGACCGAGTCTGATGGCGGGCTGCCGAATTTCCCATGGCCTGCGCCCACGCCGACCGATTTCACCGTGTTGCCGCGCTCCTATTTCGCGACCGCGCGCAACCAATGGGACGTGAACACGCTTCTGCGCCGCGCGCTCAACGGCGCAGGCTATTCAGGGCGCTACAGCTATTATTCGGTGCCGAATGGATTTGCGCTGGTGGCGCGGATCGAACGGCTGCGCGGGCAGGATGATCCGCGTCCGGACGAAGCCGAGCGCTTCGGCCTCGCCGATGAGGCCTCGCCCGGCCTGATCGGCGCGATCATGGGCGTGCTCTTCCCCCGCGTCGGTTTCTACCGCCAGGTCGTTTTCCTGGTGACCGACCAGCCCTGGCGCCCGACGAGCGGGCCGCTGCCGCCGCCGCTCAACGCGACGCAGGCCGAGATCATTCTGCGCAACGGTGCCGACGCGCTGCCGCAGATCTATCAGCGCATGCCGTTCGAGACCGGCTACCGCGTCACCGCGCTCATCTATGAATTCGTGAACCGGGAAGGCGACCAGCGCACCCGCGCCAGCGGCGCGACGGAAAAGCGCCACACCGCGCGCACGCATCTGATGCGCGCCGGCATCTGGCGGCGGCTGGAGAACTAAGGATACGATCAAACAAGATCTGAAGCCCGCCGCCTGAAGTCAATCAGCTCGCACACGCTTCAGTCCGCGCGCGCGGCGACGTGCGCGGCGGCGATATGGCGCGCGATCATCGCCGCCATCTCCGGATAATCGAAATAGGTGGTGTGGACGAGGCTGTTCCAGATCATCGCGTCGTTGGGAATGTTCTCAAACAGCTCCTTGTGATTGCCGCCCACGCTGAAAATCTCGCCGCGATACTTCTCCAGAAGCGCGATCGCCGCCGCTCTTGCGCCGGCCTCGATCCGCTCCGCCAGCGGTCCGTCGAGTTCGGCGCGGACGCAGTTGAACACCGAGGGCTGCGTATCGACCGCGGCGGGCCGCTGATCGCCGACGCTGCCGAACGCCATGCCGCGGAAGATGTTGCGCACCGTCCGGTTCATCGCGCCGCGGAAGAGGATTTCCGCGCCCACGCCGAACACCAGGCGATAAAGCCCGTAGATCAGCATCCAGATGAGGCCCAGCACCGCCAGCGGCGTCACGATCACGAACCAATAGCCGGCCATGTCGCCGCGCTGGAGGCCGAGGCACGCGAGCCCTTCGCAATCGGCGCCGGCCCACCCGCCGAACTCCACGCCGAGCGCATGCGCGATCACGAACGCCAGCACCGCCAGCATCAGCAGGATCGTCAGCCGCACGCCCCAGAGCACGCCCCCGACGCGCGATCCGCGAATGAGCGCGCCGGGCGCGAACGGCTCGATCTTCACGGCCTCCGCCGCGTTCAGCACCGCGATCGCTTCATCGCGCGGGTGCCAGATCGCGAAAATCTTCGCCGCCTCGCTGCGCAGCGAGCCCGGGCGCGACACGCGCCGCATGCCCTGGACGGCTTCCTTCAACATGAAATAGAACGCGATCCCGCCGATCAGCAGGATCAATAGCATTCCCGCGACAACGGCCGGCGGCGCGCCGCCGACCATGAGCATGTTGTAGGCGATGGACGACAGGATCGTCACGGCGAGCCCGACCGCGCCGATGACGCCGATCGCAATGAAGAAATACGCGCCGAACCGCTGAAACGCCGAGACCGCGCTCCGAAGATACGGCGTGCCGACCGTCGTCAGGCTGGCGATCGTCCGGCGCCGGCCCTTTTTGCCCCAACGCAGATAGATGGCCGCGTCATTGGCGACATTGCCGCCGTGGCTGTGGCCGACGATATGCACCTCTTCCTTCTTTGAGCGCTGGCGCACCTCGGCGGCGAGCGCCTCGGCCGCCTTCTCGCGGTCGACGACGCTGTTGGCGCCCGACCATTTGAAGGCGTGATAATCGGCGGCGATCCCCTGGGCGGCGAGTTCCTGCTTCAGCGCCTGGCAGAACGGCGAATCCGGCTCCCACCATTTCTCGCTCGTCTGGGTCGGCGTTGAATCGCCCGTTCCGTGAACGGAGATCACCCTGATCCGCTTGTCCGCCATCTGCTCCCCCGCCGCGCGGCCGCCATTGTCGCGCCGGACGCGGCGCGGCGCAACGCCAGCCTCACCGTGCGTCGGGATGAGGCCGCCCAAGCGCGTCGAGCCCGAGCGCGTCGAGCCCGAGCGCGTCGAGGATGATGGCGCGTTGCGCCGCCCACGCCGGCGTGTCCGGCGCAATCAGCTCGACGTGCGCAGCGTCGGGGATCAGGTGGAAGCGCGCCGCGTCCCCCGCAGCGATGAGCTTGTCCGTATACTGAGCGCCGAACCACGGCGGCGCGATCCGGTCATGGGCGGTGTTCACCACGTCGTGGCCGGCGCCGGTGGGCAAGAGCCGCGTCAGCGAAATGTCCGCGAACGGATCGGCGCCGGCGGCGCCCAGGGAGTCGATCACCTCGGCCCCGCAGCTTTGGTCGCCCAGCGCCTTGGCCGCGTCGAGATCGGCGAGCCCGCCGACATTGACCACGCGCGCGATCGCAATCGGATCTGTGCTGGGGAGCGGACTGGCGTCCGGGAGCCGCGCCCGCGCAGCGAGCCACGATGCGAGATGGCCGCCGGCCGAATGGCCGTGCGCAACCAACGGCTCGATATCGAGCGCGAAGCGGGCGGCGTTGTCGCGCAACGCGTCCGCGGCGGCGGCGACGTCCGCGAACGTGCCGGGATAGCCGCCGCCGTCTTCGTCCACGCCGCGATATTCGATGTTCCACACCGCGACGCCATGCGCGCGCAGATCGGCGGCGATATAATTCATGATCGAGAGATCGGCGATCGCCTTGGTCCAGCAGCCGCCATGCACCATCAGCACGGTCGGGTGCGGGCCCGGCCCCGCCGGCAGCCACACGTCCACGATCTGCTGCGGCAGCGCGCCATAGGCGACGCGATGATCCGCTTGCGGACGATCACGCCCCAGCAGATCGGGCCAGGTCATCAGCGGCATCGGGGCGGCCTCCCTCGGCGTCGGGCGCTCGGCGGCGGCGCATCCCGCGAGGGCCAGCGCCGCAAGCGCGGCTGCGATCTTCACGCCTTCTCCGCCAGCAGGAAATTGCCATGCAGCGCCGCGATCGGCGCGGCGCGCTCGTTCTGCCACGCCTCGACATGCACATTCGCCACCCGCCGGCCCACACGCACCATGCGCGCGCGCGCGAACGTCTCCACCGGCTTGCCGGAACGGAGATAGTCGATCGTGATGTCGATCGTCTTGGGCAGCCGCGTCAGCCGCGCAACGACGCTCAATTGCGCGAAAGCCGTCAATTCCATGAACGCCCCGACCGCCCCGCCGTGGAGCGCCGGCAGCGCCGGATTGCCGATCAGGGGTTTCTTGAACGGCAGGATGAGCGTGAGTTCGTCGCCATGCGCCTCCGCGCGCACGCCGAGAAACGCCGCGTACGGCACGCGCGCGAGGATCGCCTCGACGTCGGGGAGGGACGGCGCGTCCTTGCTCATGGCTCAGGCTGCGCCGGGCGGGCCGTCAGCATGAACGCGCTTGTCGCATTGGCGATGGGATCGTCCTCTGCGTCCTCGAATGCGACGGCGCGCACGAACGCGATCGAGCGCGTGAGCTTGTAGCAATGCGCGCTGAGCGTGATGTCGCGCCCCGGCGTCGCCGCGCGCATATAATCGATCCGCAGGTCGAGCGTCGCGACCGGCGTCAGTTCGTCGAGCGCCGCCATCACCGCCATGCCGCAGACCTGGTCGAGCGCCGCGGTCACGACGCCCCCCGCGATGACCCCGGTCTCGGGGTCGCCGATGAGATCCTCGCGGTACGCCACGCGCCCGACAGCCCTGGCCCGCGAGATCGCCGCCACCTCAAAGCCGATCGCGACCGCGTGCGGCGTGAACTTGCCCATCATGTTCGCGGCGGTGCGCACGAAGGCGGGGGCGTCGTCGGCGATCTTGGGACCGGCTGGCATGACGCTGTCTAACCATGTTCGCATGCGGTTGCGAAGCCTGGAGGGCGGCGGGTTTCCTTGCGCCTGCAAAACGCTTTAGGGTCCGCTGCGGCAAAACGGATGGACCCCGCATGAACAAACACGTGACCATCGGCGCAGGCGACTGGACGGCGGCGGCCGAGGCCCTCCTGGAGGATACGATCGCATTGCGCCGCGCGATCCACCGCGAGCCGGAACTGGGCCTGCACACGCCCAAGACGGTGGCGAAGGTGGAAGCGGCGTTGGCGGGCCTGCCGTTTGCGTTCAAGCGCGGTCGGTCAACGACGGGGCTCGTTGCAATCCTGCGCGGCGCCAAGCCCGGCCCCACCGTGCTGCTGCGTGGCGACATGGACGCGCTGCCGATGCCGGAAGACACCGACCTGCCGTTCAAGTCGACCATCCCGAACACCATGCACGCCTGCGGGCATGACACGCACACCGCGATGCTCGCCTCCGCCGCGCGCCTGCTCGCCGCCAAACGCGACGACCTCGCCGGCACGGTGCTGTTCATGTTCCAGCCGGGCGAAGAGGGCCATTTCGGCGCGCGCTACATGATCGAGGAGGGGATGCTCGACGATCCCGCGCCAGACGCCGCGTTTGCGCTCCACATCATGCCGAACGCACCGGCGGGCATGTTCTCTGCGAAAGCCGGGCCGATGATGGCGTCGGCCGACCATCTGCACATCGCCGTGCGTGGTCGCGGCGGGCACGCCTCCATGCCGCACGACACGATCGATCCGATCCCGATCGCCGCCGAGATCGTGATCGCGCTGCAGACGTTCGTCACGCGCCAGATCAACGCCCACGATCCCGTGGTGGTCACCATCGCGCGCATCGACGCCGGCACCACGCACAATGTGGTGCCGGAGGCGGCCTATATGCTCGGCACCGTGCGCGCTGTGTCCGAGTCGGCGCGGTCCAAGATCCATCGCGGCATCCGGCAGGTGGCGGAGAATATCGCCCGCGCGCACGGCGCCACGGCGGATGTGGAGATCGAGCCGGGGTTCCCGGTGACCGTGAACGACGCGGACGCGGTCGCGCACGCCGAGGCCGCCGTCGCCGGCCTTTTCGGCGCCGACGCCTGGCATCGGATGGCCGCCCCGATCATGGGCGCGGAAGATTTCTCCTACGTCCTGCACCGCGCCAAAGGCGCCATGATCTTCCTCGGCGTCTGCCCCGAGGGCGAGGATTTCCGCGCCGCCTGCCCCTGCCATTCCAACAAGATGGTGCTGAACGAGGCGATGATGGCGCGCGGTGTGGCCGTCCATTGTGCGCTGGCCGAGCGATTCCTGCGGGAGGGGTTCGCGCGTCCGTAACCGGGCGCCGCGCCATAAAGTTGACACGGCGTCACGAAGCGGCCGAAAATCGTCTTCAGGGTAGGAGACGAGAAGGGCATGGCCGACAGCCTCGCCGTCCAGGACGGCAAACGAGAGCGCGCAAAGGCGGCCAACCGGGACGCGATCCTGAAGGCGGCGAAACGCGTGTTCGCCGAGATCGGCTACGAGACCGCCACGGTGCGCGACATCATCCGCGGCACCGATCTCGCCTCCGGCACGTTCTACAATTACTTCCGCTCGAAGGAGGAGGTGTTCGAGGCGCTGGCGGAAGATGGCGCGCGCCGCTTCCGCCCGGTGCTGCGCGCCGCGCGCGAAAGCGCGATAGATTTCGAGGATTACATCCGCCGCGCCATCAGCGGCTATTTCCAGTTCCTGATCGAAGAGCGCACCGCGGACGATGGCCGCCCGATCTACGAACTGGCGCCGCATTTCCGTACCGACACCCCCGAAATGAAGGCAGTCTACGAAGAAGTGCGCCTTGGCCTTGAGGACGCCATCGCGCGCGGCCTCGCCCCGCCCGTGGACACCGATTATCTCGCGCGCGCCTGCATCGGGCTTGCGCAGGACGTCGGCGCCGCGATGCTGCAGCGCTCGCCGCCCGATCTGGACGCGGCCTCCGCGTTTGCGGCGCATTTCATCATCGGCGGCGTCAACGCCTTGCCGCGAAAGCGCTGAGCCGCTTTAAGCGCTTCCTCGAACGCCCGCTACGCCAAAAGGATCCCTGGATACGCTATGAACGTCCTGTTGCGCGCGCTCGCGCGCGCCATGGTCAAACGCTCGGACGCCGCGCTCATCAAGGCGTGCGGCGGCGCGCCGCGTGAAGCCGGCGGGCGCACACTCGATCCGCGCTTTCAATACATGGAGCACCAGGCGCGCAAGCGCCCAGCGCCCGATCCGCTCACGCCCGAGGTCGCGCGCGCCCAGACGCGGCAGCTGGTGGAGCTTTTCGGCGCCCGGCGCGAACGCGGCGTCTCCGCAGAGCCGATCGCCATCCCGGCGGAGCTGGTGCGCTCGATCCCGGCGCGGCTCTATCTCCCCGCGGCGCGCAACACCGCGATGGGCGTGTTCGTCTACTACCATTTCGGCGGCGGCGTCGTCGGCGATCTCGATACCAGCGACGCATTCTGCTCGATCCTCGCGGGCGCGCTGGAAGGGGCGGTGCTGTCGGTCGATTATCGCCTGGCGCCGGAGCATCCCTGGCCCGCGGGACTGGAGGATGCGATCGCGGCGTATCGTTGGGCGGCTGCGAATCCGGACCGCTTCGGCGCCGCACGCGGACGCATCGCCGTCGGCGGCGATTCGATCGGCGGCAATTTCGCGGCGATCGTTGCGCAGGAAATGCAGCGCACGGACGGGCCGCGCCCGGATGCGCAGCTGCTCATCTATCCGGCCACGGATCTTGTTGCGGAGACGCCGTCCCTGGCCACCTATGCCGACGCGTTTCCGCTCACGCGCGCGACGATGGACTTCTTCATGTCGCACTATCTTCCCCACGATCAGGATCGCAGCGACCTGCGGCTCTCGCCCGCGCGCGCGCCCGACCTCGCCGGCCTGCCGCCCGCGTTCATCTACACCGCAGGCTTTGACCCGCTGGTCGATCAGGGCGCGGCCTATGCGCAAAAGCTCTCCAGCGCCGGAGTGGAGACGCGCTATCATTGCTTCGATGCGCTGGCGCACGGGTTCACGGCGTTCACCGGCGTCGTCCCCGCGGCGGATGTTGCGTGTCGGCGCATGGCCGGCGAGGTGGCGGAATTCTTGAGGCGGATCGGCTGATGCGGGCTCTGGTGTGCGAAGCGTTGAGCGATGATCTTTCCGGCGTCGCGGTTCGCGATGTCGCCACGCCCGATCCAGGGCCGGGCGAAGCGCTCATCCGGGTGCGCGCCGCGAGCGTGAACTTTCCCGACATGCTGATGTGCCAGGGCAAGTACCAGTTCCGCCCCGATCCGCCGTTCACGCCGGGCATGGATATGGCGGGCGAGGTGGCCGCGCTCGGCGCCGGCGCCGACGGCCCCGCCATCGGCAGCGCCGTCTATGGCGGCGCGCGCCTCGGCGCGTTTGCTGACTACGCGCTCGCGCAGGCGTCTGCGCTGCACCTGAAGCCGGCGCATTTGTCGTTCGAAGAAGCGGCGGCGTTCCCCGCGGCCTCGCTGACGGCCTACGTCGCGCTGGTGCGGCGCGGCGATCTTCAGCGCGGCGAATGGCTCTTGGTGCACGGCGCCGCGGGCGGCGTCGGCTATGCCGCCGTGCAGTTGGGGATGCATCTCGGCGCGCGCGTGATCGCAACCGCGTCCAGCGAGGAGAAGCGCGCGTTTCTCGCGCGCAAGGGCGTTCCCCACGTGCTGGCGGCGACCGGCTTTCGCGACGCGGTCAAGGATCTCACCGGCGGCGCGGGCGCGGATGTGATCTACGATCCCGTCGGCGGCGACGTGTTCGACGAAAGCATACGCTGCATCGCCTTCAATGGCCGCCTGCTGGTGATCGGCTTCGCCGGCGGGCGGATTGCGACGGTCTCCACCAACATGCCGCTGATCAAGGGCTTCTCGGTCGTCGGGGCGCGCGCCGGCGAGTACGGGCGGCGCGATCCGGCGAAGGGCAGGGAAAACCTGGCCGCGATCGCCGCTCTCGCGGAAGCGGGCGCGCTCAAGCCGCATATCGGCGCGTCGTTCGCCTTGGAGGACGCGCGCGAGGCGCTCGTGCACATCCAAGAGCGCCGCGCCATCGGCAAGATCGTCGTGACGCCGTAGCGCGCGTCAGGGCTTGGGCGCCTCCGCCATGCGATGCACTTCGTAATTGAGCGCCGTCGGGTAGGGGATGTTGATGTCTTCGCGGTCGAACGCCTCTTTCACCGCTTTCGTGAGGTCGAGCTGCGCATCCCAGAAATCGTCCGTCTTGGTCCAGAAGCGAGTGAGGATGTCGACGGAGAAATCCCCGAGCTTGCGTACCTTGATGAACGGCGCCGGCTCCTTGAACACGCGCGCATCCGCCCCCAGCGTCTCTTGGATCACACGCATGGCCTTGCCGATGTCGGACTCGTACGAGATTGAGAACAGGAGATCGGTGCGGCGGGTGTCGTTGATCGTGTAATTGACGATCGGCGCGCCCCAGCAAAGGCCGTTCGGCAGCACCACGCGGATATTCTCCAGCGTCGTCAGTTCGGTGACGAAGAGCGAGATCTGATAGACCGTGCCCGTGCGCCCGCCCGTCTCCACGAAATCTCCGACGCGATAGGGGCGGAAGAACACCAGCATGACGCCCGCGGCGAGATTCGACAGCGTACCCTGCAGCGCAAGGCCGACCGCGAGGGCTGCAGCGCCCAGCACCGCGATGATCGACGTCGTCTGAACGCCGAAACGGTTGAGCACCGCCACGACCACGAACGCCAGGATCGCGTAGCGCACGATCGACGAGAAGAACGAAGCCAGCGTCACGTCGAATCGCGGATGACGGTTCGAGGCGCGCCGCACCGCCCCGGCGGCGATGCCGGCCACCCACATCCCCAGAATGAGGATGACGAGCGCCGCCACGACGTTGAGCGCGCCGTCGATGATCGGCTTGGAATATTGGTCGAGCAGCGCGGGCCAGTCAGGCGGGAAGGTGAGGGCGTTCGTCTTCATCGTCATGCGGCATAGCGAAATTCGCCGCGCACGCCAAATGCGACGCCGTCACGCGCCTTCACTTGATGATTTATTGGAACGAAGCAGCGCTTCAAGCGTTTCTATCCGATCGGCCTCCGCGGCGGGCTTGTCCCAGCGGATGCGCGCAATCCGCGGAAACCGCATCGCAACGCCTGATTTGTGGCGCGTCGAGCGCGCAAGGCCCTCGAACGCGATCTCCAGCACGAGCCCGAAATCGGCGTCGGCGCGCACCGCGCGCACCGGGCCGAAGCGTTCCGTCTCGTTGTCGCGCACGAACTTGTCCAATTGCGCAAGCTCGGCGTCGGTGAATCCGAAATACGCTTTGCCCACCGGCGTCAGCGCCGCGCCGCGCCAGACGCCGAAGGTGAAGTCGGAATAGAGCGAGCTGCGCTTGCCGTGGCCGCGCTGCGCGTACATCAGCACCGCGTCGATGCGGAAGGGATCGCGCTTCCACTTCCACCAGAGCCCGCGCGGTCGCCCGATCTCGTAGCGGCTGTCCCAGCGCTTGAGCATCAGGCCCTCCACGCCAGCAGGCGCGGCCCCCGCGCGCAGCGCGGCAAGCGCATCCCAATCCTGCGCGGCCAGCATCGGCGACAGATCAAGCCGCGGCGAGCGCGCCTCGGCGATGCGCATCTCCAGAAGCGCACGGCGGTCGCGGAACGGCAGCGCGCGCACGTCTTGGTCCCGGTCGGCGAGAATATCATAGGCGCGTACGAAAGCCGGAAAACGCGCGACGATCTTCGCATCGGGGCGTTTGCGATTGAGCCGCTGCTGGAGATCGTTGAAGCTGCCGAGCGCCTCGCCGTCGCGTACGAGAAGCTCGCCGTCGACAGCCCCGTCGATGGCGAGATGATCGATGAGATCAGGGAAAGCCGCGCTCACGTCCTCGCCATTGCGGGTGTAGAGCCGGCGCACGCCTTGGTCCGACACCGCCTGCACGCGCACGCCGTCCCATTTCCATTCGGCGGCGAAGTCGCGCGCGTCGAGCTTCTCTTGATCCGCTTCCTCCAGCGCATGCGCGAGCATCACCGGGCGAAACGGCGCGCGGGCGCGCCCGGCTGGCTTTTCGCCCCTGCTTTCAAGCCACGCGAAGAGGTCGCGGTAGGGCGGCTCCAGCCCATGCCAGATTTCTTCTATCTCCGTGAGCGGACGATCCGACCATTGCGCCAGCGCCTGCTTGGCGAGGCGCGCGCCCGCGCCGATGCGCAACCCGCCGGTGACGAGCTTCAAAAGCGCCCAGCGCTCGGAGGCGTCGAGCGCGTCGAGCCAGCCTTCGATCAGCCGCGGCGCATCGAGCTTCCCCGCGAGAGTGAGCGCCTCATAGACTTCTCCGAGGCTCGGGCTGCGATTGGCGCCAGGCCGCGTGGGCCAGATCAGTGCGACCGTTTCCGCAAGATCGCCGACATAGTCATAGGAAAGCGCGAAGAGGTCGGGATCGACGCGCTCGGCGGCGAGCTTGCGCAAGAGCGCCGGCTTCGCGGCGTTGAAAGTGAGATCGCCGGCGATCGCCGCCAGCGCCGCGCCGCGATCTGGATCGGGCGTCGCCGCAAAATAGCGCGCCAGCGCGTCGAGCTTGGCGTTGCGCGAGCGGGTGAGGATCAGACGGTCGAGCAGGTCAGCGAAGGCGCGCATGCGCTAGGTCGCGCCGCCTTTCGCGCCGGCCGCGCTGGCTTCGTCGAGCTGGCTGATGATCATGATCTTCTGCCAAATCTTGCGGCCGAGATTGGTGGTCAGCGATTCCACGTCATTGACGGCGGCGACGACCACGGGATCCTGCAGCCGTTCGGCGTAGAGCGCGGCGAGCTTGCCCGCGAGCGACAAGAGCTCCGCGCAATA
>WGOB01000029.1 GCA_016124255.1 Alphaproteobacteria bacterium
GAAGGGGGCGCCCGATCGCGGTTGTCTATATAGTCCCCTCCTCAGGGTCAGCCGGCGCCGGGCCGTCGATCCATCGGAAGTTGGTGGTGGGGGTAGGATTCGAACCTACGTACGCATACGCGGGCAGATTTACAGTCTGCTGCCTTTAACCACTCGGCCACCCCACCCTACCGTCACCCCCGGGGACACCGCCGAAGCAACGACCCCGTTCCGGAGGGAACGCGAACTATGGTAATTCGCTCCTGTTTGTCAACGGCGAACACGACCGCATCGACTGGCTCGGCGCCGGCCGTCCCGATGCGGTCGTGACATTCAGGAAAGTTATCACACCCATGTCGCGACGCAAGCCCAAGCCCCACGGCGCCTCACGCGGTGCCGCCCACGGTTCGCCGCACGGTCCGTCCCAGGGCGGTTCCCCGCGCCACCAGCACCGGCAGGGCGCGGTCCCGTCGCAACCGGCAACGGGCCGCCAGGTCGGTGAGCCGGTCGACGATCCGCGCCGGATCTATGGCCGGCACGCCATCGCGGCGGCCCTCGCCAACGAGCGGAGGCGGGTCGTGGCAATCCGTCACACCCCTGAGGCGGCGGGCGCGATCGCGTCCCTGCTGGACAGTCTTCCGGCGCAGCGCCGCGCCGCGCTGCCCGGGCCGCAGCCGATCGAGCGGGCCGATCTCGACGCCGCGCTGCCGCCCGGGGCCGTGCACCAGGGCATGGCGCTCGAGGTCGAGCCGCTGGCGGATGTCACGATCGACGACCTCATCGTCGAATGGGACGGGCGTGCCGATGTCCTCGTGGTGGTGCTCGACCAGGTGACGGACCCGCACAACGTCGGTGCCGTGCTGCGATCGGCCGCGGCCTTCGGTGCAGCGGCGGTTCTCATGCAGGACCGGCACGGCCCGCCGGTCACCGGAACGCTCGCCAAGTCCGCCTCCGGCGCGCTTGACGTGGTCCCGCTGGTGCGCGTGGTGAACCTCGCCCGTTCGCTGCGCGACCTCCAGGAGTGCGGCTTCTGGTGCACCGGCCTCGCCGAGGAAGGCACCGCCGATCTGGGCGACGTCGACCTTGCGGGACGGTGCGCCCTCGTGCTCGGCGCCGAGGGCTCCGGACTGCGCCGCCTGACCCGCGACACCTGCGATGCGCTCGCCCGGTTGCCGACCGATCCGCCGATCGGCTCGCTGAACGTCTCGGCCGCGGCCGCCGTCGCCCTGTATCAGGCACGGCTCGCGCGGCGTGACCGGAATGCTTTACAATCGGTTAAGAAGTGATGGGTAGCTTGCCCGCAACGATCGTACGGCGCATGACCGCCGGGCGAGCGCAGGGGGAAGAATGAACGACGGGCCGCGTTCGGATGTCGATGTCGCCAAGGCGGCGGTGTGCGAGGAGGTCGCCGACTTCTACACGCCGGCCGCACGCCTGGCGCTCGGCCGCGCGGCCGGCGGCTTCCTCTACCCGCAGTTCCTGACTCCGCTCGAGCTGCTGCACTCCGGCGACCGGCAGCGCCAGATGGCGAATGCCGGGACCAACGCCATGCAGGCGGTCCAGAAGACCGCGAGCTGGCAGGTCCGCGGCATGAGCGTGCCGGTGAGCGAGCGTATCCGACGGCTGTGGGAACTCACCGACGCCGTCCAGAAGGAAACCGCCGCCCGTCTCGAGGCGGAGCCGCCGGCGGCCGTCACGTTGTCGACGCTGCCCGACCTGCTGGCCCGGCGCCCCGGCGAGGCCGAGCCGGACCGGAGCTTCCGGATCTTCGCCTCACTGGCCGCCACGTTGGCCGACCTGAAGGGATGGGCCGCCAAGTTCGCCGCCCTCGCCGAACTCGGCACTGGGCTCGCCGGGCTCGACACCTTCTCCTATTTCGACGCCCTGATCTCCGAGATGCTGCGCCCGCCGACCGGCCTCGACGCCGTGCTCGGCCGCGAGGAGACCATCGGCGACGACATCCTGCGCCTGCTGGCGCTCGTCGACGGCACCGCCAGGCCGGAGGCGGCGCCGGCGACGCCCGCGACCGCGCGGCCTCTGTTCTCGCTGCTGGCGTCCGCGGCCATGCCCGAGACGCGCGCCGTCCTGACCGAGCACGCCATCCAGCTGGCGCGCTCCAACGAGAAGTTCACCCGCCGGCCGCTGGCCGAGGAGATTGCCTTCGTCGTCGACCTGAGGGGCCGGATGACGCGCGACGGGACACTGCTCGGCGGCAAGGAAACGCAGGAGGCGCTGGACCGGCGGATGGCCCGCGCGCTGTCGGACCAGACCATCGACATGCTGATGGCGGGCACCGAGAGCGTCGGCGAGCGCGTCCTGCGTGCGGTCCAGCTGCATGGCAGGATCTTCGGTGAAGACGCCCTCCGCTACCTCGAGACCTATGTCGCCGAGTTGATGGGGCAGCCGAAACTGGAGCGCACCATCGTCCCCGAGGGGCAGTCGCCGCGCCAGCGCATCAAGCTGCTCGGCAAACTGCATGCCGCGCTCGCCAAGTCGAACATCGCGATAAAGACGAAGGAGCGCCTGGCCAACCAGGTGGAGCGCTTCCAGGGCGACCAGCTGGACCAGACCGGTCTCCTGGAAAAGATCGGCGGCGGCAAGGGCTCGACCGCCGAACGCCTGCTGAAGATCGTAGACCTGTGCCGCGAGGGCGCGTTCATCGAAGGCGCGAACGCCGACCGGGCCCGCACCGTCGCCCGCGAGCTGATGAAGCGCCCCGACTTCCTCGAGAGCTATCTCGCCGGCGCCGACCAGAAGGGCGAACGCGCGGCCCGGCTCAAGGAGCTGCAGAAGCTGCTCGTCGAAGCCAGGATCGTGTGAACCCGTGCCGCCGCCCGCGCTTGACGGCTGCGGCCCCGGCCCGTATCGAAGGCGCGCGTGCCGGCATAGCTCAGCTGGTAGAGCACCTGATTTGTAATCAGGGGGTCGCGGGTTCGAGCCCTGCTGCCGGCACCAGATTCCAGCCTTTTCGTGTATGGACACCACGGCTCCGGGCACCGAACTCGGCCTGCCGACGGGATTCCTCCACATGTCGCCGCAGCCAGTGGCCCTGGGGATGCCTCGCTACGGTCAACTGCCATTCGCGGACGGCGTTGCCATTCGCTACCATTTGGGGGACAGTTCAGCCAGTCGGGCGTGCGAGAGGGGCCGGCGCGCCGGTAAGCACCTGATTCTGTCGAGGATTTCGACTCCGACCCGGTTCGATTTTGCACGCCTCCAGAATGCTCACGGGATCTACGCGGATGACGCAGGACTCGCATTGAGCCATGGCGCTGCTGGGTAGTGCACGTCGCCGGCTGAGAATTACGCCAAGGAACTGGCTGAACCCGTCCCGTGCCTGTCTGGCTTCCGCAGTACTGTTCGTGATGACAGTGGCCGCCAGTGCGTTCGAAGGAACGCTGGTCCTGGGCGATTTCGCAATTCAACGCGGCATGCCAGGCGACCGAGGTCTCTTCGAGGATCTCATATTCCTATCGCTGTTCGTGTACCCGATCATACTCCTGATCTGCCGGAAGTATCTCATTCACCCCCTGTTCTGGGAGTTCACGAAGCACAAGCGATTCTCCAGAGCAACCCACCGGGAAGATCGCTCACGTGTTCGCGAGATCATCAAGAAGTCAAAAGACCGGTTCCTGGCCCTCAAGTGCATCAGGTTGTCAGCGATTCTAAATGATCGACTCATGGCAATCATATTTGTGATTTTGTTATGTCTTGCGTTGGCATACTTCGCCGGAAGTAAATACTCTCATGCAAACCCAATGAAAGTGTATCATTTCAATATATGGTGCTCTCTCGACTTCAAGCTTTCGTACACGATGAGGGCGATTGTTGATTTTATCGTGTATGTTCTTATTTTGCCGTACTTCTTTCTCGAAATTGTCATTCTGATCGTCGAATTTTGCAAATTCTATTCACGAATATCTCAGATAAAGTTCATAGACTTTATGTATATTTCACACTATGAAAAGCAAAACATAGAACTTCCGGGACGGGTCTTCTCGAACATCCTGATTACATTCTCGGTCATGTCCATACCGATCACCGTATACTACCTGACGTATCCGGACACATTTCTTCTTCAGATTGGGACCATTGTATTTACGATAATCATATTCATTGTGGCAGCACTGCCGGTGTTTTTCATCTTCAATCTACTGCACCGGGCGCGACACACCACGGCGATCCGGATCCTCAATCAGCACGGACTGAAGTATCTCCAGACCGGCAGTGAACCCGGCGAGGAGATCAAGTACTCCCACCTCCTCGTCGACATCACCCATCTCAACTCCCTCAAGGTCCACCCGATCAGTCGGGGGATTCTCATCTTGCTGCTTGCTATATCGGCGATATTCGCCGCGATCAGCAACGGGATCGTCACCAAGGGCATCGAGCACTTGATCGACATTCTCTGACTCACGGCCCCCGGCGGGCCAGGAGGCGGCAGACCCGTTCCGCCCCCCACAGTGCCGCCGCCACATAGGCCGGGATCAGCGGGCAGCGCAGGTCCCAGAGCCAGGTGTCGCTGATCACCGCCCAGACGCCGGGCCACGCCAGACCGGGCATCGCGAATCCGGCCCAGGCCAGGTAGAGGCCCACGCCGAGCAGCACCGCCAACCCGAGACCGAAGACATGCCCTGCGCCCACGCCCCCTCACAGGCGCCGCAGGGTCGAGGGATCGACCCGGAATACCAGCAGGTCGGCGCGCCGCTCGACGGTGCCGCTCAGTTCGACATAGCGCGCGGTGTCGCCGAGCAGCGCCTCGGTGACCGGGCCGCCGTTCCGCTCGGCCAGGAGCAGGACGTCGGGCGGGCCGTCGGCGCGGTAAACCACGAACATCGGCGGGATGCCGCCGATGAGGCAGAGGTTGGCGCACAGCTTGTGGGTCTTGCCCTGCCCCGGCCGCATGGCGCCGAGATAGCATTTCGAATCGACGATCTCGCCGCGCAGGGTGCGCGCGCCCAGCGGGACGGCCACCGGTCCCGTGAACCCGGCGAGCGCGGAGGCCTCCCCGGCGACGCGCAGATCGACCTCGCCGCCGACCTGGATCATCTCGCGGCTTCCGGCGCGCAGCAGGAAGCCGCCGACTTCGACCGGCCTGCCATCGAGCGCCGCCGCCTTCTCCCGTACCCCGGTCTTGCCTTCCCCGGACAGCGGGATCGCACGTCCCTCGGGAAAGTCAGCATCGGGCGGCAGATACACCACCGGATAGGGGTCGACCCGCAGGATGCCGGTTCGGGTCTGGTAGCCGTCGCCCCACTGGAACGCGGCGTCGCCCCAGTCGTCCTGGGAAACCACCATGGAAACCGCCAGCACCACCGATATGCCGAGCACCGCGCCGACCGTGGCGGCCAGGAACCCGACGAGCGGCTTCGGGGTCCCGAGGTAGCCGACATAGAACGGCGGCCTGTCCATCTCGCTCATGCCGTCGCCTCCGCGATGCGCACCGGATCGGTCCGCGTGCCGGGCGGCAACGCGCGCGGGTCGATCAGCAGGCGATCGCCGTCGCGGCGCAGCCGGTAGGTCGCGACCTTTTCGGTAAAGGGCGGCGGCGACCGTCCGGTTTCGGGATCGTACTGGAAGCCGTGCCAGGGGCAGGTGACACAGCCATCGAGGATCCGCCCCTCGCCGAGCGGACCGTTCTGGTGCGCGCAAGCGTTCGACAGGGCGGACACCTTGTCGCCGTGGCGGAACACCGCCGCCCGCTCGCCATCAGGCAGGGTCACGGTCCGGCCGATGCCGTCCTCCAGTTCCGACAGCGTCGCTACGAACACCCAGCCGCCGTCAACGTCAGGCTCGGCGTCGCGGCGAGCCTCGACGAACCCTGCAAGCAGGTGCAGTCCGGTCACGATCGCCAGACTGAGCCCTGTCATCACCGCGAACGCCGGATGCGACTCCGCCTGCAGCACGCCGAGCGTGACATGCATCACCACCAGTCCGTAGGCGGCATACACCAGCATGTGCAGCCGCTTCCACACCGGCGGCGTCAGGAAGGCGAGCCAGAAATCGTGGCTGGTCGCCGCCATCGCGAACAGGATCGCGAGCGCCGCCATTCCGAGCCATTCGAACGGAAAGCCCAGGAAGCTGACATCGGTGTTGGCGCTCAGCAGCGCCACCCACGGATCGGTCGCAGAGAAAGCCAGATGCCAACCGAACACCGCGTGGAAGTGGCCGGCCGCCACGAAGAAGGTCAGCACCCCGAAATGCCGGCGATTGTAGAGCACCGGCAGGAAGCGCCGGTCGAGACGGGCGAGCGGCCCGATGCACAGGATCAGGGTCAGCATCCAGAACGCGCAGGTCCCGAAGGCGCGAATCCGCAGCTCCGCCCCGCCTATCAACGGCGGCTCGACCAGCCCGGGCGCCCACCGCAGATATGTGAGGAGATAGACCGCGACGCCGGCCCCCAGGCACAGGTCGTAGACCAGTTTCGAACGGTTCCACTGGACCGGGCGATAGGTCACGGTCACGGCTTCGACGTCCCGGCGGCCGGCACGGGTGCGACCGGGCGCTGCGGCTTCAGGGCGAGTCCGAGCACGAAGCCGGCGATCAGCAGCACCGTGAGAACCGGCCAGATCCGGCGATGGGCGCGGCGCAGGTCAGCCCGCATTCCGGGGTCCCCGCCGCCTTGCCGACCGTTCGGCCGCTCCCCAACGCCAGATCACCAGCGGCCACAACCCGACGACGCCGGGCGCTGCCAGGATCCGGAACAGATAGGCGCCGCGCGCCGACGGATCGATCCGGTCGACACCCCAGCCCAGGAACACCACGGTCACGGCGACGCCGATCCACAGGTACATCCCGGCCAGAACAACGAAGGTGCTCGCGATCCCCATGGCGCGTCCCTCCTGTGTTCGCCGTGCCCGCCGTCATGGCGGACCACATCGAGGATGCGCGCAACCTCGGTCGCGTTACAGACCGGAGTGCAACCCTCATCTCCCGGTTCTGGAGAACCCGGGCCCTCTGCTAGGGTCGAGGCGCAACACCAGGGCAGGGCAGTCATGAAGATCACGGCGGTACGCACGCACGTCATGGAGGCGCCGATCGAGCGGCGCTTCGCATTCTCCCAGGCCTGGGTCGACAAGCGTGTCGGCCTGGTGGTCGAGATCGAGACCGACAGCGGCCTCATCGGCTGGGGCGACGGCTACGGTCCGCCCTGGGCGCTTTCGACGGTGATCGAGCGCTACTACGCACCGCGCCTGGTCGGCAGGTCGCCGATGGCGGGTGAGGCAATCTGGGAGGAGCTCTACAACGGCCTGCGCGACCACGGACAGCGCGGCATCGCGGTCCAGGCCCTGTCGGCCGTCGACATCGCGCTCTGGGACCTGCGCGGCAAGCATCTCGGGGTTCCGGTCCATGTGCTGATGGGCGGGCCGATCCGCAGCGAGGTCGCCGCCTACGCCACCGGGCTGTACCGCCGTTCCGACGACCGCGCCGAGAACCACCGGCTGCTCCGCGAAGAGGCAGAGGGCTATCTCGCCGCCGGCTTCCGCGCGATGAAGACCAAGGTCGGGTTCGACTTCGAGGACGACCTGGCGCTGGTGGCGATGCTGCGCGAGACCATCGGCCCGGAGATCGGGCTGTTCGTCGACGCCAACCATGGCTGCGACGTCGTGCAGGCCAAGCGCCTGGCCCACGCCATCGAACCCTATGGCATCGGCTGGTTCGAGGAGCCGGTCGAACCCGAGGACCTGGAGGGTTACCGGGAGGTCCGCGCCGCGACCTCGATCCCGATCGCCGGGGGCGAATGCTCGTTCACCCGCCACGACTTCCGCCGGATCCTCGAGGCCCGGGCCATCGACATCATCCAGCCGGACACAGCCTCGTGCGGCGGCCTGACCGAGGCGAAGCGCATCGCCGACATGGCCTGGACGCATGGCGTCCGATACAACCCGCATGTCTGGGGCACGGGTATCGGCCTTGCTGCGGCGATGCAGCTCCTCGCCGTGCTTCCGACCGGCGCCCCTTCGTTCGGCGCCCACCAGCCTCTGCTGGAATACGACAGCACGCAGCATCCGTTCCGCCAGGATCTGCTGGTCGAGCCGATCCGGGTCCAGGGCGGCGTCGCCCACGTGCCGACCGGGCCCGGCCTCGGCATCGAGGTGCGGCGCGAGGTACTCGAGCGCTGGCGAATCGGACCCTGAACGCCGGCAGCCGACTGTTACCTGATTGAAGCACAACTGCCGTGGCGAGCCGCGCGCGTTGATGCGAAAATCGGGGCAACAAGACCATCCCGGGAGGCTGCCATGTTCGATCTCGACCGCTTCGTGCAGGAATGTACCGCCGCGCTCGACGAGACCGCGCCGGAGATCGCCGTGCGCGAGATCGTCGCCGCGGCCGTCTCCGATCCGTCGGCCTTGATGCGGGCGATCGGCGAGCCCGAGCGGGGCGGCGTGTTCACGCTGCACCACAGCGAGAGGCTGACCGTCCTCAACCTCGTGTGGGGCCCGGGAATGGACCTGATGCCGCACGATCACCGCATGTGGGCCTCGATCGGCATCTATACGGGCCGCGAGTGCAACGTCTTCTGGCGGCGTGGCGCCGACGGGCTGGAGCGGATGGGTGGCAAGGAGCTGGGCGAGCGTGACGCGGCCTGGCTCGGCGCCACGGCGATCCACTCGGTCACCAATCCGCTGAATCGCCTCACCGGGGCGCTCCACGTCTACGGCGGCGACTTCTTCGGCACGGCCCGCAGCGAGTGGGATCCGGAAACACTCGAGGAGGCCCCCTACGATGTCGTCAAGCTGCGGCGTCTGTTCGACGAGGGCAACGACCGCCTGGCGGCGATGGAGCAGGCTTGAAGGCTCCTGATTAAGCCTTCATTTACCGAGTTCGGCGAGACTGCCGCCGCACACGGTCGATCGAGGGAAGGATGCGGGCCTACGAACTCTCCCGCCTGACGGTTCTGGTCGTCGATCCGAACGCGTTCATGCGCCGGATACTGAGCGGCCTGCTCGAGGGCGTGGGCGTCGGCCATGTCGTGCCGACGGCGACGGTCGCCGACGCCTGCGACAAGCTCGGCCCCGAGAGCAATGCCGACATGATCCTCAGCGAGCTCGACCTCGACGACTACGACGGCGTCGACTTCATCAAGATGGTCCGCCAGCATCGCGACGAGCGCACACGCCTCCTTCCGATCATGATCTGCTCGGCGGACACCCGCATGCAGCGGATCATCGAGGCGCGCGACGCCGGCGCAACGGAATTCCTGGCCAAGCCGGTCTCGGGCGAGACGGTGTACCGCCGGCTGGTCCAGCTGATCGAACACCCGCGGTCGTTCGTCCAGGTGAACGACGAGTACTTCGGGCCGGACCGCCGGCGCAAGATCAAGGAATTCATGGGCGACGAGCAGCGCGCCGGCGCCTGAGCGCGAACCGTCGCGGGCTTACCGCCTCGACCAGGTCGCTCTCGACCGGGGCCGGCTCTCCCAGCATCTGAGCAGCCAGCACTTCACCGAGCAGCGGTGCCGTGACCAACCCGCGCGATCCGAGGCCGGCGAGCACGTAGAGCTCCGGCGGCGCTTCAGCGCTCGACCGGAACGGACCGGCGATGGGCAACCGGTCCGGAGTCGTCGCGCGAACCGCCGCCCGGCCGCCGGACGGCGCGACGCCGTCGAACCAGCCGCCGACCAGCCCAGGGAATCCGCGCAGGATCTGCTCCTGTCCGTCGACCGTCACGGGCTGGGGCCAGGCTCCGGGATCGACCTCACCGCGCTCGTAGGTCGCTCCGGCGACGTGCCGTCCGCCGATCGACGGCGCCAGATAGCCACCGAAGGTGAGCACCGCCCGCAGCCGCCGGCTCGCCATGGTCTCCGGCAGCATCGTCAGTTGCCCGCGCACCGCCCGGAGGGGCAGGTCGCCGAACCCCGGCAGGCTCGCGAACCCGGCGCCGGGCGCCAGGACGACGGCATCCGCGTCCGCGATCTGCAAGCCGTCATCGTCCGACAGCCGCCACCGCCCGCCGACCCGGTCGATCCGACCGACCGACCGCCCGAGCGTGGCAGCGATCCCGGCCGAGAGGGCGCCCACCAGCGCCCGCGGCGAGATCCATCCCGCGCGCCGGTAGCAGATCGCCGTCCGGTCGAGGGCCACCCCGGCGATCCGGCTCGCCTCGGCCGCGTCGACGAGCCGGCCGTCGACCGGGTCGAGCAGCCCCGCCTCGTCCAGCCGGCGGTGCCGCAACCGCGTCGCCTCGTCGCCCGCGAGTTCCAGGACACCGTCGCCACCGACACGCACGCCGCGCTCTGCGGACTCCGCCAGCGCGTACCGATAGGCGGCCGCCGACAACGGTCCGGCCGGGCCATCGCCCAGCACCGGGCGGGGCATCACGATGCCGAGCGGATTTCCGCTGGCCTCGGCGGCGACGGTGCCGCGCCGGTCGATCCATGCGACCTCGACGCCCCGACGCGCGAGTGCCCCCACGACGGAGGCGCCGGCGATCCCGGCCCCGACCACGGCCACCCGCCCGGGCCGAGCCGGCGCAGCCGCGATGCCGTGGAACTCGCCTGCCAGACAGTCGCGCTTGGCGCCGAAGCCAGGGTGTTTGTGCATCGCGAACCCGCGCTCGCCGAGACCGCGGCGCACGACCCCGGCCGCGGTGAAGGTGGCCAACCGGCAACCGGGAGCGGCCAGCCGCGCCACCTCGTCCAGCACCGCAGGCTCCCACATCGACGGGTTTCGCGCGGGCGCGAACCCGTCCAGGTACCAGGCGTCGACCCGCGCGGCGATCCGCGGCAGGATCGCCGCCGCGTCGCCGATCGCAAGCGTCAGGCACACCCCGTCCTCGGCAAACCACATGCGATGCAGGCCCGGCACCGGGCGCGGATAGCGCGCGACCAGGCGGGCCGACAGCGGCGCCAGCGCGCGGAACGGGGCCAGCACCGTCGGCAGGCTGCCGCGGCGGATCGGGTAGCCCTCGACCGCAAGGTAGTGCAGGACCCCGCCGGGCGGGCGGGTTCGGCGCCACAGGCCCCAGGTCGCGAGGAAGTTCAGACCTGTGCCGAATCCGGTCTCGGCGATCGTGAAGCTGAGGCTGCCCTTCCAGGCGTCGGGCAACCCGGTACCGTCCAGGAAGACGTGTGCGGCCTCCGCGAGCCCGCCATCACGGGAGAAGTAGATGTCGCCGAAACGGGACGACGACGGCACCCCGTCCCGGATCACCAGCCCGGGGTCCCGGTCGCCGCAGTCGCTCATCTGGTCCTATTCGGCGGCTTCGGACGGCGCGTCGACCAGCGCAGTGGCGAAGTCTCCCGGCGAGGTGATCTCGACCAGTTCCAGGTCGTCGGAGTGTTCGATCTCGCGGTGCCGGATGCCGGGTGGCTGCAGGATGCAGTCGCCGGCGCGCAGGGTGCGCTGACCCTGGCCCTCGTACTCGAACGTCGCCCACCCCTTGAGAATGTAGACCATCTGGAAGTCGAGGCTGTGGGTGTGCCACTGCGACACTGCGTGCTTGCCGGGCACCGCGCGGATGACGTGGGCATGATAGCGACCGTCGGTCGCATCCTTGATGCCAAGGTCACGGTACACGAAGAAGTCGCGCAGCCCGTCAGTCGCGAACTCGGCTCCCTCGGCGCGGTTGTGCACGAATTTCTGCATGGTGTTCCTCCCTGATTTCCTCGGCCGCACTCTGCCACGAACTGCGCCGGGCCGTCATGCGACCCATGTGGCCGGGCGAACCGCGGGGTGACACGGCGCGGCCGGCGCGCTATGGCTGGCCCCAGCAGGAGGGCCCAGATGACCGATGAACGGGAACCCCCGATTCTGCCCGAGGACGAGCAGAAGCGGTTGGCGCTGAAAGTGATCCTCGAGGCCTGGGACGAGGCGATCGCCCAGGGGGCATCGCCGGAAATCGTCGCGTCGTCGGCAATCTTTGCGGCCCTCACCGACATGATCGACATCTACGGCGAAAGCACGGTCGCCGACATGGTTCAGGACTGGCCGGACCGCATCCGCGACGGCGAGTTCACCCTGAAGGACGCCCTCTGAGCCTCGCTGGCCGGGGTGGCACTCACATCAGCGGATGCTTCGGTCCGCTCGCCGCGATCAGCAGCGCGGCTCCCAGCACCGTCAGTCCAAGCCCGGCCGCCACCGAGAGACCTCGTCGGAACATCGCGACCCGGGTCTCGTCGCCGATCATGCGCACAAGGCCCTCGCGCAGGCCGGAGACCGCGCCGGCGAGGCCCGCCACCGCCAGCGCCGTGCCCAGCGACATGGCGACGACCACGGAGACGGCCAGCCAACGCAGGTCCATGCTTTCTCCCAGGACCAGGACCAGCAGCGCACCGCTGCACGGCCGAATGCCGATTGTCCCCAGTGCCGCCCACCAGGTCCGGTTGTCGCGAAGTTCGCCGTCGCGCAGGCTGAACGCCGACAGTCGCCCCGGTGCGCACACCACACAATCGTCGTGTTCGGACGACTTGCCCCAGATCGCGCGGCCGGCGATCCAGAGCCCGAGCACGACCACCAGCCCGTAGCTGCCGCGCTCGATCCAGGAGGCGGCGTCGAAGGCCGCGCGACGGCTCAGGCCAAGCAGCTCGGACGCCCCGAGGATCAGCACCACCGCGACAAGTCCCT
This sequence comes from Alphaproteobacteria bacterium, assembly GCA_016124255.1. GTDB lineage: Bacteria > Pseudomonadota > Alphaproteobacteria > Caulobacterales > Aquidulcibacteraceae > CADEEL01. The sequence continues at coordinate 12,546 of WGOB01000029.1, forward strand.
GGACCAGCGCCGAGGCAACGGCGAGGCCGATGCCCCGGCGCATGC
>WGOB01000025.1 GCA_016124255.1 Alphaproteobacteria bacterium
CGGGGCCGTTTTGGACGGCCGCGACATCGGCACCGTGATCTGCCCCAACGCCGACGTGAAACTCTTTGTGACCGCCGCGCTCCCGGAGCGCGCGCGCCGCCGCTGGCTGGAGCTGAAGGCGCGCGGCGAGGCCATCGACTTGGAAGACCTGACCCGCCAGATCGCCCAGCGTGATGAACGAGACGAAAATCGCCCTATATCACCTTTACGTCGGGCCGCTGACGCGCACTTGCTCGACACCACCGGCCTCTCTATAGACGAGGCCGCAGCGGCCGCCCGTCGCATCATCGACGCGGCCCTCCAGCGCCCGCCCTCCGCCGAGTGAGCCCGAGAAGGGCCAGTCGCGGATCGCGGGTCTTTTGGTTCTCCCGCTGCACCGCCCCTTGAGTGATGCGCCGCAATTCCGCGACGCGCGCTCTCAGACCGCCGGACTCAACCGGTAGGCACGAAACAGGAATTGGACACGTCAATATGAGCTCAGCCGCCTCCACGCCCTCGCAGAACCCCACCCGGGACGATTTCGCCGCTCTTCTGGACGAGAGCCTGACAACCCGGGGATTGGTCGAGGGCCGGGTGGTGCCCGCCCACGTGATCGCCGTCGAGCATGATTTCGTCATCGTCGACATCGGCCTCAAGACCGAGGGCCGCATCCCGCTCCGCGAGTTCATCTCTGACGAAGACCAGGTCGGCCCCAAGGCCGGCGACATCGTTGAAGTCTATCTGGACCGCATCGAGAACGCGCTCGGCGACGCCGTCGTCTCCCGTGAAAAGGCCCGCCGCGAAGAGGCCTGGACCCGCCTGGAGAAGCATTTCGCCGACGGCGAGACCGTCAACGGCGCCATCGTCGGCCGCGTCAAAGGCGGCTTCACCGTCGATCTCGGCGGCGCCAATGCGTTCCTGCCCGGCTCCCAGGTCGACATCCGCCCGGTGCGCGACGTCGGCCCGCTGATGAATATCGCCCAGCCGTTCGCGATCCTGAAAATGGACCGCGCCCGCGGCAACATCGTCGTCTCCCGCCGCGCCGTGCTTGAAGAAAGCCGCGCCAGCGAACGCGCCGAGATCGTCGGCCAGCTGCAGGAAGGCGAAGTCCGCGAGGGCGTGGTCAAGAACATCACCGATTACGGCGCGTTCGTGGATCTCGGCGGCATCGACGGGCTGCTCCACGTCACCGACAGGAGCTGGAAGCGCATCAGCCACCCGAGCCAGGTGCTGAACGTCGGCGACACGGTGAAAGTGCAGATCGTCAAGATCAATCCGGAAACCCAGCGCATCTCGCTCGGCATGAAGCAGCTTCTGTCCGATCCCTGGGACGGCGCGGAAGCCAAGTACCCGGTCAACGGCAAGTTCACGGGCCGCGTCACCAACATCACCGACTACGGCGCGTTCGTGGAGCTGGAGCCGGGCGTGGAAGGCCTCGTTCACGTCTCCGAGATGAGCTGGACCAAGAAGAACCTCCACCCCTCGAAGATTCTCTCCACCAGCCAGGAAGTCGAAGTCCTGGTGCTCGACGTCGACGGCGAGAAGCGTCGGATTTCGCTGGGCATCAAGCAGGTGATGTCCAACCCGTGGGAAGCCTTCCTCGGGTCCCACCCGATCGGCGACGTCATCGAAGGCGAGATCAAGAACATCACCGAGTTCGGCCTGTTCGTCGGCCTGACGCCGGAACTGGACGGTATGGTCCACCTCTCCGACATCGCCTGGGACGCGCAGGGCGAGGAGGCCCTCGGCCGCTACAATAAGGGCGACGTCGTGAAGGCCCGCGTGCTCGACGTCGATGTCGACAAGGAGCGCATCTCGCTTGGCATCAAGCAGGCGGGCGAAGACCCCCTCGCTGGAGCCGAATACCGGAAGGGCCAGATCGTCACGGTCGAGGTGGTGGAAGTCACCTCTGGCGGCGTCGATGTCGCCTTCGGCGAAGGCAACGCGCTGCGTTCGTTCATCCGCAAGAGCGATCTCTCCCGCGACCGCCAGGAACAGCGCCCGGACCGCTTCGCCGTCGGCGATCGCCTCGACGCGATGGTCACCAATTTCGACAAGGCCTCGCGCCGTGTGTCGCTCTCGATCAAGGCCATGGAATTGGCCGATGAGAAGGAGGCCATCGCCCAGTTCGGGTCGTCCGATTCCGGCGCCTCGCTCGGCGATATCCTGGGCGCCGCGCTCAAGGAGCGCGCCGACAAGTCCTGATCGAATCGGCATTATGCCATGACGCCGGCGTCACCGCGCCGGCGTCATTTTTTTCGTTTGATTTGTTTGAATCTATTAGCGTTTCGACCTATCGCGCGGCATGATGGTTCCGCGACGGTTCGCCGCACAGGGGCGCCGACTTATGCTGAGGTCCGAACTCGTTCTTATCCTCCAATCCGAATTTCGGCACCTGAAGGCGCAGGATGTCGAGGACGCGGTCGACGCCATGCTCGACGCCGTGAGCGAAGCCCTCGTTGAAGGCCGCCGCATCGAGATTCGCGGCTTCGGCGCCTTCTCGGTGCGCCAGCGCGATAGCCGCCAAGGCCGCAATCCGCGCACCGGCGAAACGGTGAAGGTGGCGGCCAAGCGCGTCCCCTTCTTCAAACCCGGCAAGGAACTGCGCGCCGCAGTGAACGGCGGCGAGCCCTAAGCGACATCCAGCAGGCGCCCGGCGCCTAAAGCAGACGCGGCGGTCCCAGGCGGCGCGCCGCGTCGACGCGCGCGCTGGCGCGGGCGCGCCTTTCCTGGCAGATTCCTCCGCTCACGGAGCACACGATGTCGGTCTTCAAGGAATTCAGGGATTTCGCCCTCAAGGGCAATGTCGTCGACCTCGCCGTCGGCGTCATCATCGGCGCCGCGTTCGGCACCATCGTGTCCTCTCTCGTAGACGACATCATCATGCCGCCGATCGGCCTTCTCATCGGCGGCATCGACTTTTCCGACCTCGCCATCACCCTGCGCGAAGCCGTGCCGGCCTCGGCGGGCGTCGAAGCGCAGCCGGCGGTCACCATCGGCTACGGCAAGTTCATCAACGCCGTGATCAGCTTCCTGATCGTCGCCTGGGTGATCTTTCTGGTGGTCAAGGGCATGAACAGCGTGCGTCGCAAGGAAGAGGAAAAGCCCGCCGCGCCGCCGCCGCCGACCAACGAGGAAAAGCTTCTCGCCGAAATCCGCGACCTTCTGAAGACTCGCTGACGCGCCGGACTCCATTGTTCCGCCACGCGGCGGCGCCTAAGACCTACTTATGATCGAGGCCAAGATCTGCGGCGTCAAAGACAGCGCGGCGCTGGACGCCGCGCTTGCCGGCGGCGCGCGCTACATCGGCTTCATGATCTTCCCCCGCTCGCCGCGAAATATCGAGCTCGCCTCTGCGGCGCCGCTTGCAGCCAAGGCGCGCGCGCGCGCCGATATCGTCGCCGTGACGGTCGATCCCTCCGACGATCAGCTTGCCCAGATCGCCGCGACGCTCACGCCGGATTGGATTCAGCTCCATGGCGCTGAGCAGCCCTCGCGCGTCGCCGCCGCCCGCCGCTGCGCGCGGCGCGGCGTGATCAAGGCGCTGCCCATCGCCGCCGCCGCCGACATCGCCCAGGCCGCGGCCTACGAACCAGCGGCCGACATGCTGCTGTTTGACGCCAAGCCCCCGCTCGGCGCCGACCGGCCCGGCGGCCGGGGCGTGGCGTTCGATTGGAAACTCCTGACGGGCCGGCGTTTTTCCCGCCCCTGGTTTCTGTCCGGCGGCCTCACGCCGCAAAACGTGGCCGACGCCGCCGCCATCAGCGGGGCTCGCCTCGTCGACGCCTCCTCTGGCCTTGAAAGCGCCCCCGGCCTAAAGGACCCCTCCCGCATCGCCGCCTTCCTCGCCGCCTGCGCTGAGACCAATCCGGCCCGCTGACCCATGCCTGACGACGCCCGCCGAAACTGGCTGAACCTGCCCGACGCGAACGGCCGCTTCGGGGAATTCGGCGGCCGCTACATCGCCGAGACGCTGATGCCGCTCGTGCACGATCTCGAGCGCGCATACCGTGAAGCGCAGCAATCGAACGAGTTTCGCGCGCAGATGGATGCGTTCTTGCGCGATTATGTCGGGCGCCCCTCGCCGCTCTATTTCGCCGAACGTCTCACGCAGCACCACGGCGGCGCAAAGATCTACTTCAAGCGCGAGGAGCTCAATCACACCGGCGCGCACAAGATCAACAATTGCCTCGGCCAGATCCTGCTCGCGCTGCGCATGGGCAAGACGCGCATCATCGCCGAGACCGGCGCCGGTCAGCACGGCGTCGCCACCGCGACCGTCTGCGCGCGCTTCGGTCTTCCGTGTACGGTGTTTATGGGCGCCGTCGATATCGAGCGGCAAAAGCCCAACGTCTTCCGCATGAAGCTGCTCGGCGCCGAAGTGCGCCCCGTCACATCCGGCGCCGCAACGCTCAAAGATGCGATGAACGAAGCGCTGCGCGATTGGGTCACGAACGTGGAGAACACGTTCTACATCATCGGCACCGTCGCCGGCCCGCATCCGTACCCTGAGCTTGTGCGTGATTTCCAATCCGTGATCGGCAAGGAAGCGCGCGAGCAGCACATCGAGAAGGAAGGCCGCCTGCCCGACGCGATCATCGCCTGCGTCGGCGGCGGTTCGAACGCCATCGGCCTGTTCCATCCGTTTCTGCAAGACGAAAGCGTCGCGATCTACGGCGTCGAAGCCGCCGGCCGCGGCGTCGACGACCGCTTCGAACACTCCGCCGCCATCGGCGGCGGCCGGCCCGGCGTGCTGCACGGCAACCGCACGTATCTTTTACAAAACGAAGACGGCCAGATCCTCGAAGGCCACTCGATCAGCGCCGGCCTCGACTATCCCGGCGTCGGCCCCGAACACGCATATCTGCACAGCATCGGCCGCGCGACCTACCTCTCCGCCACCGACGACGAAGCCCTCACCGCCTTCCAGCAATGCGCGCAGCTCGAGGGCATCCTGCCCGCTCTCGAAAGCGCCCACGCCCTAGCCCGTGTCGGCGACCTCGCAAAGCAACTCGGCCCCGGCAAGTCCATCATCCTCAACCTCTCCGGCCGCGGCGACAAAGACATCTTCACCGTCGCGGACGCGCTGGGGACAAGGATATGAGGCGCGCGCTCCTGAATTCGCTTCTCCTTTGCGTCGCCATGGCCAGTGCAGCATCCGCACAGGACATTCCCAGGCTCCAACTTGATGTTCTGAACATCGCGGTTGAGGCGCCTGCGTTCATTCCGGAATCCTGCGGACTCGACTTTTCCTCGCAACCAAGCATCGACACTGCCGTATGTGTTGCCTTTCCCATCCAAAGCGATGCGAATGGTGTGAGCTGGGACAGTCACTTCGTTCGACTTCTCGCAGAACGCGGCTGGGAGTTCGTCGGCGGGGCAGCCAATGTCTATTATCTCGAACGGCCGATGGATGACGACGATTGCTCGCAACGGATGAACATGATCGGATGGTTGTTGGGTGATGAAGAGGAGATCGCCAAATATGGTACGATGGAGGAAGACAGCATTGACTGGTCCAAGATTCCGTTTAGAACGTTCATCTTCGCCATAGAGCGCGCTCCCGTGTGTGGATCAAGCCGATACGCACAATGACCTCCCGCCTCACCAACCGTTTCGCCGCCCTGCGCACACAAAACCGCGCAGCGCTCATCGCCTACGTCATGGCCGATGATCCGGATCCGGACGGTTCGCTCGCCATCCTCCGCGCGCTCCCGCAAGCGGGCGCCGACATCATCGAACTCGGCTTCCCCTTCACCGATCCCATGGCCGACGGCCCCGCGATCCAGCGCGCGGGCTTGCGCAGCCTCAAATCCGGCGGTTCGCTCAAGCGAACACTCGCCCTCCTAGCGCGTTTCCGAGAAACGGACGCTGACACCCCCGTCATCCTCATGGGCTACGCCAACCCGATCGAGACCATGGGCTATTCCGCCTTCGCGGCGCAGGCGAAGGCCGCCGGCGCCGACGGCCTCATCGCTGTGGATATCCCGCCGGAAGAGGACAGCCCCCTCCGCGCCGCGCTCCAAAACGAGAACATCGCGCTCATCCGCATGGCGACCCCCACCACGGACGCCGCCCGGCTCCCTAAAATCCTCGAAGGCGCGTCCGGCTTCGTCTATTATGTCTCGGTGACGGGCGTGACCGGAGCCAAGGCCATCGGCCCAGATGCTGCGCGGCTTGCGGTGCAGCGCATCAAGCGCGCGACGGACCTTCCGGTCGCCGTCGGCTTCGGCGTGCGCGAGCCCGACCAGGCGCGCGCCATCGCGGAAGTCGCCGACGCCGTTGTCGTCGGCTCCGCCTTCGTCGATGAAATCGCCAAGACGATCGACGCCGGGCGCATCCAGGACGCGCCGCAATCCGTAGCCCAGAAAGTCAAATCGCTCGCCGACGCCGTCCACGGCGCCGCGCGAACCGCTCAACAAGAAGGCGCACGTGCATGAACTGGCTCTCCAATCTCGGCCGCCCCGGCGTGAAGAAAGCCAAGCCCGCGGAAGAGAAACGCGAGACTCCCGACAACCTCTGGATCAAATGCCCGCTCTCGGGCGACATCCTCTACCGCACCGACCTTGAACCCGCGCATTGGGTGACGCCTGCGGGCTTCCATCTGCGGATCGGCCCCGAGCCGCGCTTCAGATCCCTGTTCGATGATCAGAAATGGCGCGCGCTGCCGCTGCCGAAGGTCGCCGACGATCCGCTGCGCTTCCGCGGCGGCGATATGCGGTATGCGGAGCGTTTGCGGAAGGATCGCTTGAAGACCGAGCGCGACGATTGCATGGAGGCCGCGTACGGCAAGATCGGCGGCGTGCCCTCGATCGTGCTGGTGCAGAATTTCGAATTCATGGGCGGCTCGCTCGGCATGGCCGCCGGTGAAGCCTTCATCACCGCCGCGCATGAAGCCATTCGCCGCCGCGCCGCGCTCATTTGCGTCACCGCCTCGGGCGGCGCGCGCATGCAGGAAGGGATTCTCTCGCTCATGCAGATGCCGCGCACGACGCTGGCGATCCAGGAGCTGAAGGAAGCGGGTCTTCCCTACATCGTCATCCTTGCCGATCCCACCACCGGCGGCGTCGCGGCGTCCTACGCCATGCTGGGCGACGTGCACATCGCCGAGCCCGGCGCGCTCATCGGCTTCACTGGCCCGCGCGTGATCGAGCAGACCATCCGCCAGAAACTGCCGGAAGGCTTCCAGCGCGCAGAATTCCAGCTGGACAAGGGCCAGGTCGACATGGTCATCGACCGCCGCCAGATAAAGGACATCCTGGGCGACATGCTCCAGATCCTGATGTGGCGCCGCGCGCCGCATGCGGAAGACGACGACATTGAGGCGCTCGTCGCGCTCGAAGCGCCGACGCCATCGAAAGCGCTGCCGAAGCCCGCGCCGCCGCAGCGGAAGCCCGCAGCGCCGAAGCCGCGCGCCAAAGCCGCTGAATGAATCCGGCCGATCCGGTCGCGCACTTCCTCAACACGACGTTTGGCGATGAATTCGCCCCGGCGTCCGCGTTCGATCTACAACCGCTGCGTGACGCGCTCGATTGTCTCGGCGCGCCCCATCGCCGCCTGCCGCCGACGATCCATGTCGCCGGCACCAACGGCAAAGGCTCAACGTGCGCCTTCCTGGCGGCCCTTGCTGCGGAAAGCGGTCTCAGCGCACACGCCTTCACCAAGCCCCACCTCCTGCGCACAGCTGAACGTGTGCGCCTTGTCGGCGGCGACGTCAGCGACGATGCGTTTCTCGATGCGTTGGCGCGCGTCGCGGCGATTGCGCCCGCGCTGCGCCATTTCGAAGCGCAGGTCGCCGCCGCGTTCCTGCTCTTCAGCGAAGCCCCCGCCGATCTCGTGATCCTGGAGACCGGCTTCGGCGGCCGCGACGACGCGACCAACGTGATCGAACGCCCCGTCGTGACCATCATCACGCCCATCGATCTGGACCACGCCGCCATTCTCGGCGCGACGATCCCCGAGATCGCCGCGCACAAAGCGGGGATCATCAAGCGCAGCACGCCGGTTGTCGTCGCGCGCCAGGCCGACGCCGCCGCCGCGATCATCGCCGCACGCGCCGAGGTGTGCACAGCGCCGCTCCTCCGCTTCGGACAAGAATGGGATGCCTATGCCAAGAACGGCCGGCTCGTCGTGCAAACCGAAGCGCGGCTCTTCGATCTCGATCTCCCCGCGCTCGCCGGCCCGCACCAAGTCGAAAACGCCGGCGCCGCGATCGTGGCCTTCGATCAGGTCACGCGCCTGAGCGACGATGACGCCAGCGCGGCCATGCGAAGCGCCTTCATTCCTGCGCGCCTTCAGCGTATCCGCGGGGATCGTGAGATCTGGATCGACGGCGCGCACAATCCCCACGCCGCGCGCGCCATCGCGCTTGCGCTGAGCAGGATGCCGCCGCGCAAGACGACCATCATCCTCGGCATGCTCGCGCGAAAGGACGCCGACGCGTACCTCGCCGAACTCGTCGGCGCAGCCGATCACGTCATCACTTCGCCCATCGCTGGCTGCGCCAGCATCGCCGCGCAGGACCTTGCGCAGACCGCAAAACGCCGCGGCCTCTCAGCCGCGGCGTCCGAATCTCTTGCCGATGCGCTCGCGCAAGCCGCCCCAGACTCACGCATCCTGATCACCGGCTCGCTTGCGTTCGCCGCCGAAGCGCTGACGCGCACCGAACGCCTGCGCTAGTCGCGGGGTCCGACGCAAAGCACAAAATGGCCGGCGCCGGCATCCTCGCACCTCCGCTCGCTGTCACGGCGACGGCGCGAACTCTAAACCGTCTCGTTCAGCCACTCGACGATCTTGGACTTCGGCATCGCGCCGACCTTCGTCGCCGCGACCTTGCCGTCCTTGAACACCATCAGCGTCGGGATGCCTCGGACGCCATAGCGCGACGGCGTCCCCGGGTTCTCGTCGATATTGATCTTGGCGACTGCGAGCCGGCCGTTCATTTCGCCGGCGATCTCCTCGAGCGCGGGGCCGATCTGCTTGCACGGGCCGCACCATTCCGCCCAGAAATCGACCAGCACCGGCCCCTGGGCCTTGAGCACGTCGGTGTCGAAACTGTCGTCGGTGACCTTCACTGTCGCCATGAGTAGCTCCTGCCCGTTCCAGCAGATGTGTTAGGTAGAGCGCCTTAATTTGGGGTGAGGAAACCGCGCCTTCAACTCCTTTCGAGCGCTGCGAGCGCCGTGTCCATAAGCGCCGCCGGCAGCTCCACCATGATCGGCCGTTCCGTCCAAATCAGCGCGCAGCGAATCGCGCGAGCCGGGAAAATCTGCGCCAGCACCGCGCGATAAAGCGCCATCTGCAGCACATACCCTTCAGGCGTCTCCGCGGGGTCGGCCGGCGAGGGTCGGTCGGACTTGAAGTCGAGAACATCGACGCGGTCCGCGCCGATCACCAGCCGGTCCACGACGCCGCGCACCTGGATCGCGCCGACGCGTCCGATGATCGGCTGCTCGCCGCGGCTGCCAGGCCCGAACGCGTGTGCGAACCGCGCATCCTCGATCACCGCCATCGCCTCCGCGGCGAGCGTCGCGGCCTCACGCGCATCGACGCCCTGCGACGCGAGCCATGTGCGCGCCGCGTCCGCACGCAGCGCACCGTCGATATCGGGCAACCGCTCCAATAGGCCATGGATCAGCAGGCCGCGCCGGAACCGCGCCCCGCCGGCAGCCCGCGGCGAAAGCGAAACCCCGTCTTTCATCAGTGTCGACGGCGCAGCGCTGCGCGCGGCGTGCGCGATCGGCGCCGGCGTGCGTGACCACGCTGGCGCGACCCCCACGGCCGCCGCCGTCGTGTCGCGATCAACCGCGCTCAGCGCACCCAGCGCGAAGCCGCGTCCGAACGGCGTTTCGATGTCCGGGCCGATTCGCGCCATCGCCCGCTCGACCAGCGCGTGCCAGCTTCGCGCATCCGCCTTGCCTCTTCCCTGTCCCCGGCCAACGCCGCATACGATCAGCCGATCGCGCGCACGCGTCATCGCCACATAGAGCAGCCGCAGATGCTCCTCGTCCTGCCGCGCCCGCCAGGCCGTCCGCGCCTGCGCCGTACACGGATCATCGTCGCCGCTAGATGCGGAAAACACCGGCCCTTGAGGCGTGATGAACAATTGATCGTCGCCCTGCTGCCGCGGCGGCCCGGTGGTGTCGGGCAGGATCACGACCGGCGCTTCCAACCCCTTGGCGCCGTGGATCGTCATCACTCGAACGGCGTCCCCGCCGTCCTCCATCTCCCGCTTCACTTCGGCCTGCTCGGTCTCGACCTCGGCGAGAAACGCATCGAGCGTTGCAGCCCCGCGCTGATGCGCCGAAAGCGCCCGGCCGAGCAGCTCCTCCAGCGGATCCCGGCACTCCTCCCCCAACCGCGCGAAAAACCGCGCCCAGCCGCTGCGCCCGTCGCCGTCGCACGTCTCCAGCGCCCACGACATGACCCCGAACGGTCCATCGCGCGCGTGATCGATCAGCAGACGGACGAAATCCTGCGCCGTCGCGTAGCGCGGATCGGACGACGCCATCAGCCGCGCAAAGAGCCGCTCGTGCGGCGCGCGCCCATGCGCCAGCGGAAAGAGGTCGGCCTCGTCGTCCAAAAGCCCGATCAGCGGGCTCTTCATAAGGCAGGCGAGCGCCAGATCGTCTTGCGGATCGGCCGCGACCCGCAGAAGGCTCAGGCAATCCTGCACCGCAAGTTCATCCCGGAGCAGGATCCGGTCCGCGCCCGCCACCGGCAGCCCCACCCGCTTCAGCGCCATCAGCACCTGGCTGAACAGCGGCCCGCGCGAACGCACCAGGATCAGCACATCGCCCGGCCGCATCGCGCGCCGGCGCCCGCGATCCCACACCGCTTCGCCCGCGCCGATCCAATCGCGCACCCGCACAGCAACGGCTTCGGCGAGTTTCGTCTGCGCGCTGGACGTCGCCACAATGTCCTGCGGCGCCTTCCAGCCATTGTCCGGGGGTAGATCCGGCCGCGGCGCGAACGGCCACCATTCCACCCGCCCGGCCTCGCCGGATCGTGCGGCCAAGTGGCGAACAATGTCGAACAATCCCGGCGTATCGCCGCCGAGATTTTCCTCCGAGAACGTCTCATCGACGGCCTTCAGCACCTCGGGGCTCGATCGGAACGAAGTCTCGAGCGGCGTCGCCGCAAAGCCGCGCCCGCCCGCCGCCGCGCGCGACGACAGCGCCTGCGACTGATCCAGGAACGTCTGCGGATGGGCGCCCTGGAACGAATAGATGCTCTGTTTTGGATCGCCGACCGCAAACACCGTGCGCTGCTTGTCGTGCACGCCGTCGCCGGAGAAGAACTCGTCCTGCAGCGGCGCGATCAAGCGCCATTGCTCAGGACTCGTGTCCTGTCCCTCATCGATCAGAATGTGCTGAAGACCGCCGTCGAGCTTGTAGAGCACCCATGGCGCAGCCGCGCCGCGCGTCAACAGCGCCAGCGCATGTTCGATCAGATCCGAGAAATCGAGCACGCCGCGCGCCGCCTTCACGCGCGCGTATTGCGCATCAAGCGCGTGGCCGAGAATCACCGCGGACTGCGCATCGGCGGCGCGTTCCGCCGCGCGGATTGCATTGTCAGCCGCGATCGCCTGCCCCTGCGCGCGATCGAGCAAGTGATCGAGCGCCGGCGATTGCCGCTTCAGCGTCGCGGTCAGCAGCGATTTGTACGGCGTGCCGCCGCTGGTGAAGAAGATGTCCCGGTAGGCCGCCCACGCCGCAAGCGGTTCAGCGTCCCGCGCCGCAATCGCCGCCCTGATGCGCACGGCGAGATCGCCCATCGTCTTGGCGTCGCTGGCCTCCAGCGTCCCGATCGCCTCCGCAAGCGCCGCCCAAGGCGCCGCAGCGATCGCCGCGCGCGCGATGTCGTCTGAAGTCTGGACGGCGCCGTGCCGTCTTGCGACCGCGTCAAGCGCGCGTTCGACGCCGCCTTGCGCCGCCACGAACGACCGCACCGCCGTCCGCGCATCCACCAGCGCGCGCAGGAGGTTTTGCAGCGGCTCGTCCGCCAGCCGCGCCCCGAACCGTTCGAGCGCGCCATGAACGGCGCCGTCTCGCGCGGCTGCCGCCTCGCTCCAGCTTTGCTCCAGCATTGCGCGCGCCTGCGCATCGTCGGCGATGTCGAACCCAGGCGCGACGCCCGCCTCCAGCGGAAACCGCGCCAGCAGCCGTTCACAAAACGCGTGGATGGTCTGGATCTTCAGCCCGCCCGGCGATTCAAGCGCTTGCGCGAACAGGCTTCGCGCCCGCGCGATCGTCTCGTCGCTGAGCGCGGCATCCGCCGGACGCCCTTCGAGCGCATTGAGCTGCGCGCGCAACGCTTCATCCGGCGCCACGCACCAATCGCCAAGCTGACGATAAAGCCGCCGCTGCATCTCCGCAGCCGCCGCCTTCGTATACGTGATGCACAAGAAGGCCGATGGCTGCGCGCCCTCCAGCAACAGGCGCGCGATGCGATCGACCAGCACTTTGGTTTTGCCCGATCCTGCGTTCGCGGTGACGAACACCGAAAGCCGAGGATCGGACGCCTGCCGCTGGGCGCGGTCCGCCGCGGCGCTCATTCCTCTTCTCCCTGGTCGGCCCATTCCGAACGCCGCGCGAGTTGATCGTAATCCCCGTACCGATAGAGGAATTGCACATGCGGCTTGGAGAGGAAGGAATCGCCAAGCCGATAGCGCTGCAACAGCGCCTCAAGGTTCGCCAGCGCTGCTTGCGCCGCGATCGATGCATCCTCCTTAAGATCGACGACAAACGCACCGGGCTCGGCGCCGCCAAAGCGCCAATAGACAAGGCTTTCCGCCGCCGCCGCCGGCGCCGTTTCGATCACGCCGTGCGCGGTCATCGCCGCTTCCAGCAGGAGCTGCGGCGCAAGGCCGGTGCGGACTTGATCGTGCGACGGCGGCGTGCCGGTCTTGTAGTCTACGATCGTCGCGCGCCCGTCGGGCAGGATATCGATGCGATCGGCCTTGCATGTCAGCAGCGCGCCCGCGGCCAGCGGGAGCTCTCCCTTCTTTTCAAGATGCACGCTGCGCACGATCTGCGCGCGCGCCGCCATCCACTCGACGAACGCCACGTAAGCGCGCCGCGCCCGCGCATGGATCGCCGCGCGTCGCTCCGGCGCGAAGCCCCAGGATGCGAGCTCCTCCTCGACGAGCGCCTCCAGCGCCGCTGCGTCAGCCGCATCGTCCAATCGCTCGATCGCCTTGTGAATCGCGGTGCCGCGCACGTTATAGCCGGGCGGTATGCCGACCCCGTCGAGCTTCCTGAGCCCGAGCACCCGCCGCGCATAGAAGGCGTACGGATCGCGCACCAGCGTCTCGACCTGCGTGACGCTCAGCCGCCCAAACGTCGCTGCGCCGAGCCTTGGCCGCGGCGGCGCGGCGCGTTTCACGGCCTGCGGCCGATCGAGCGCAATCGCCCATGCGCGCGGATCGTTCTCAGCCGTGGGATCGAGCAGATGTTCGCTCTCCGCCGCGCGCAGCAGCGTCTTGAGCCGCCACACCCAGCGCGACGCCACGGTCGGAGCGCCTTCGCGCCGCAACGCCCGCGTCAGCACAACGCGCGGCGCATTCGCGAGCTGTGCGAAATCGTGCGCCGCCAGTCCCAGCCGCACGTCGGGCGAGGCGAGCCCAATTGCATCGCGCATCGGCCGCGACAGGAACGCGCCTTCTCGCGGCGCGCTCGGCCACTGGCCTTCATTGAGCCCGCCGAGGATCATAAGCGTGCGGCCTGAGAGTCTCGCTTCAAGCGGCCCCAGGATCGCAACGCGCGGATCGCCGCCCCGCTCGGGCGGGGTCTGTTGTTCCGCGAGCAGCGCCGCAAATCCCCGGATCGCCTCGCGCGGCGCAAGCGCGCCGATCTCGTCGCCGTGATCAATCAGCGTACGGATGAATCGCGCCGCCGCCGCGCCGTCGACCCCGCTCCAGACCCGCGCGCCGTCGCGCGCCGCCGCCTCCACGCAGGCCGCCGCCGCATCCGCAGCCGCGCCAAGGCTCACGCGCTCCGTCCCCGCAAGCGCGCGCAGCGGCGCCGTCGCCGCGCCCAGCCGGTCAATCACGCCATGAAGAGACGACGTCGCCAGATCGGGCAGGTCCGCCAGCGAGCGATGGCGCCGCGGTCCGCGCAGGAGCGTGTGCTCAAGCGCCGCAATCTCCTCGCGCCCAAACGCCGTCAGCGGATGCTTCGCCAGGCCAAGGAGCGCAACCGGGCACGCTTCGTCGAGCGCCAGCGCATGCGCCAAGGCCAACAGAATCCCGATCGGCGTTTCGCTCAGCAGCCGCCCTTGCGACATCTCCGGCTGCACGCCCCAGCGCGCCAGCTTCGCCGCCACACGCCGCGCAAGCTGTGCGTCCGGCGTCGCCAGCGCTGCGCTCACGCCGTCTTCCAGCGCCTGGCGCAGCAGAAGCGCAATCGCCGCCGCCTCGGCGTTCTCGTTGTCCGCCTCGACCAGCGTCAGCCCCTGCGCGCCGCGCGCGGCCAGCGCCGGGCCGCCCGCCTCGCTCAGCCGCGCGCGCCAGTCCGCCGTCGTCACCGCAGGCGCGAGCGCCTCGCGGATCAGCACACCGCGCGCCGCCGCGTCCCCATCCGCTGCGCCGCCCAGCATCCGCACATCGCCCCGCGCGACGCCGAGCGCTTTCAGCGTCTCGCGCAGCGCATGTTGGGGATGCTGCGCATCGGCGGCGCGCCACGAGCGCTCGTCGAGATCAACATCAAGACCCGGCAGCGCGACGACGCCGCGCGGCAGCCGCGCGACCACCGTCATCAGCACGCGCGTCGCCACGATCGAGCCGGTCGAGCCTGCAACGATTACGGGATGACTTGGCGGCTTGGCGCGCCATCGCGCCGCCAATGACAAAAGGCGCGCCGAACGCGCCTGCGCCGGATCCATCACCCCGCCCTCGGCGAGACGCCGCGGCCAGTAGGCGCCGATGATGTCGAGAAACGCCGCCGAGCGCTCCCAGTGCGCAGCGAACGCCCGCTCGCTCACCAGGCCGCGCAGCCGAGACCAGTCCACCGCCTCGCCGGACGCTTCGCTGTCCATAAGCGCGCAGAGCTCATCCGCCAGCGCCAGCGCCCGCACCGGATCGTCAACGCCGCCCTCCGCCTGATCGCGCGCGCGCACCAGCCGCGCCAGCTCCAGGCGCCGCCGCATCGGATCGATCGCCGCCGGCGCGCCTTGCGCCGCGAGATCCCCCCACACATCCGGCTCATCGCCCAAATCCCCGAGCGGCCGGATCGCGGGAAGCAGCGCCGCGCCCCCGAGCCGCGCCGCGAACGCATCGACAAGCGCGTGAACCGCCCGACGGTTCGGCACAAGAATAAGCGCATCCATCAGCGCATCGGGCCGCGCGTCCGCATCGAGCGCGCGGCACGCCGCATCCACCAACGCGTCGAGAAACGGCGTCGACGACGCCGTCGCACACACCCGTGGCGCGGAGCCGGCGAACAAGGGATCGTCAGATTGCGCGAACAGATCAGGCTGCGCCATCGCTCCGGGTCCGGATGATCGGCTCATCGGCCGTCAGGCCCTGCGCGCCGCGTCGCGCATCAGCCGCGCCTCCGCTGCGTCGCGCGCCGCGGGGTCGCCGACGTGCAGCCAGAACCCGTCGAACGTTTCGCCATAGAGACGTCCCTCATCGTAGAGCCGCTTCCACACCCGCCGAAACGAGAACGGCTCGATCGGCTCCACGTCAAGGATCGCGGGATCAATGATCTGCACGCCCATCCACGCCCAGTCCGCGCTCGGATCGTCGAACCGATGCGTGATCCGCCCGTCCGCGGCGCGTCTGAAGTCGCCGGTGGTCTCCAGGCCGATGCATTGGTCCATGCGGCACAGCAAGAGAAGCGCGCCCATCTGCGCACGATCATAGGCGCCAGTGAGCCGCGTGAGCGCGCCATCGCCGATCCATACGGAATCGGTATTGACGTGATAGATCGGCGCGTCGCCGAGCATCGGCCGCGCCTTGCGCACGCCCCCGCCTGTTTCCAAGAGCTGGTCGCGCTCGTCGGAGATCAGGATCTCCAGATCGCGCCGCGTCCGCAGGTGCGCTTCAAGCTGGTCGGCGCGATAGTGCACATTCACCACCGCGCGCGTCACGCCCGCTTCGACCAGCCTGTCGAGCATGTGATCGATCAGCGTCCGCCCGCCGACCTCGACCAGCGCCTTCGGCCGATCGTCCGTCAGCGGGCGCATGCGCGTGCCGAGACCCGCGGCCAGCACCATGGCGGTGTCGATGATCATGCCGCGGCCTTGAGGTGCGCGCCGGCGACCTCATCCACGAACGCCGCCATCTCGCCGAGCGCAGGATGCTTCAGCGTCTGCGCCAGATGCCCCCACATCCGCGGCATGAACGCGAGGTAGCGCGGCTTGCCGTCCCGCGCCGTAAGCCGCGCGAAGAGGCCGATGATGCGCAGCGAATTGAGCGCGCCCATCACCGCGAGTTCGTGCCGGAAGCCGGCCTCCAACGCGCCCGAGTGCTTGAGGTAGGTGTAGATCGCCGTCTCCGCGGCAGTCTGGGAAACATCGCGGCGCGCATCGTGCAGCAGCATCGAGAAATCCCACGCCCGCCACCCGCGCACGGCGTCCTGAAAGTCGAGCAGCCCCACCCGCTGCAGCCCGCGCCGCCTCGGCAGCCAGATCAGATTCTCCGCGTGATAATCGCGGATCGTGAACACGCGCGGAAAACTCATCGCCTGCTGGATGAGGCCGTCGCGCACGCCCTCCCAGCGCGCCCGCGCCGCATCGTCGATCCGCACGTCGCTCGCCTGCGGCAGCCACTCGACGAAAAGATCGACATTCACTTCAAGCGCCATCGCGTCGTAATCAAGCAGCGGCCAGCGCGCGCCGTCCGGCGCAGGCATCGAAAACGGCGCCTCCATCATGTGCACACGCGACAAAAGCTCAGCCGCTGCGCCGTAGAGCTCCATCTCGTCGGCCGCCTGCGGGATGATCCGCGCGAAGAGATCGTCGCCGAGATCCTCCACCACAGCGTAGCCCGCGGCCACATCGACGCCGTGGATCTGCGGCGCCGAGAGGCCCCATTGCGCGAGCTGCCCCGCCACCGCCGCGAACGCCTCCACGCGCGACGCCGCAAGCCGCGACATCGCGTTCCATCCGAGCGCCTGACGCTCTTCCCGCGATGCCTTTGGCGGGCACGGCGGCGCCTCGGCGTTGTGCGGCGCGTCCATCAGCACCGCGCGGCGTGGCCCCGCGATCAGCCGCTCGTAGCGCCGCGTCGACGCATCGCCGGCGATCGCCAGCCGCTCTGCGCGCTCAAACCCTGTCTCCGCCAGCAGCCGCTTCAGCGCTACTTCACGATCAACCGCCATCAAATCCTCCGCCCGCGAGGCGTCGCCGCCACACGCCGAATCCTTCAAGCCGCGCCCGCCGCGCGCCGCCCGCGTGCGAGAGCGTCACATGCAGGCGGTTCTCCGGCGCCTGCGCCGCGAAGCGCTCCGGCCATTCCACAATGAGCGCCTCCTCCAGCAGCGCGTCGACGAGCCCGATCTCCTCGATCTCGTGCGTGCTGGCCAGGCGATAGAGGTCCGCATGCCGGAGCCCGCCCTTGGGGCCCTCATAAGCCTGCACCAGGGTGTAGGTGGGGCTCGGCGCCTCCGTTTCCGCCCCCACCCAGGCCGAAATCGCCCCGCGCGCCAGCGTTGTCTTGCCTGCGCCAAGCGGCCCGAACAGCAGCACCGCCTCTCCCAATTCCAGCGCCGCGCCGATCCGTGCGCCAAGCGCTTCCGTCGCCGCGGCGTCCGCCAGCGCCAGGTCGAGCGAATCGGGGGCGGCCGCAATCCTCATGGGTCGCGGATGCTGCCGCTTTGCCGCGGCGGCAGCAAGCCAGCGGCTCGCCGCCGCTTGCACGGCGCCGCCGGCCGGCCCAAAAAGCCCGCTCCGGCACCCAAGGCGGGACAGGGCGGCAATTGGCGGAGCAGCAGATTCGACGCGTCGTCATCATCGGCGCAGGCCAGGCCGGCGGCGAGGCGGCGCAGCGTTTGCGCGCCGGCGGCTTCGCAGGCGAAATCGTGCTGATCGGCGAAGAGCCCTACGCGCCCTATCAGCGTCCGCCCTTGTCCAAGAAATACCTATCCGGCGAGATGGGCGTGGACGATCTTCTCCTGCGCCCGGCCGAGCTTCTGGCGCAGGAGAAGATCGAGTTCCTCTCCCAGCGCCGCGCGGTGTGGATCGACCGCGCCAACAAGCGCGTGCGCCTCGAAGGCGGCCACGAAACGGCCTATGACGCCCTGATCCTGGCGCCGGGCGCACGGCCGCGACGCTTGCGGCTACCCGGCGCCGATCTCGCCGGCGTCCACGTCGTGCGAACCATCGCCGACATCGATTCAGTCAAGCCGGCCTTTACGCCCGGCGCGAAGCTCGTCGTCATCGGCGCAGGCTATATCGGGCTGGAAATCGCTGCCGTGGCGCGAAAGCTTGGCCTCGACGTCACGGTGATCGAAGCCGCGGTCCGCCCGCTTGCGCGCGTTACCAGCCCCGAGATGGCCGGCTTCTTCCTCGACGATCACACCGCGCACGGCGTGCGCTTTCTGCTCGGCGCCCAGCCGGCGATCCTGAAAGGCGACGCGCGCGTGCGCGCCGTCGGCCTCGCGGACGGCGCCGAGATCGAAGCCGACCTCGTCGTCGCCGGTATCGGCGTGGAGCCGGAGACCAGTCTTGCGCAGAGCTGCAGTCTCCCTGTCGACAACGGCGTGTTGGTCGACGCCGACGCCCGCACCGCCGACCCCGCAATATTCGCCATCGGCGATTGCGCGCGCCGGCCGACATCCTTCTACAACGACCGCATGGTGCGCCTCGAGAGCGTGCACAACGCCATCGAAGGCGCCCGGATCGCCGCCGCCGTAATCCTTGGCCAGCCCCGCCCGAAGCAGGAGGCGCCATGGTTCTGGTCCGATCAATACGATCTCAAGCTGCAGATCGCCGGCCTCTTCAACGGCTATGATCGCATCGTCCAGCGCGGCGCCATGGCCGATCGCGCGTTCGCACTTTTCTACTACGAAGGGCAGCGGCTTATCGCCGTAGACGCCGTCAACCGACCCGCCGAATACCTGGGCGCCAAGCGCCTGATCGAAAAGGGCGCGAGCCCCCCGCCCGACGCGCTCGCCGACATCAGCATCCCGATGAAAACGCTTGTCGCGCAGGCGTGACGGCGCCTGATAGAACAGACCGAGAGGACCAAGGAACGTCGATGCCAAAGATCACCTACATCGAACACAACGGCAAGGAACACGTCGTCGATGTGCCTGTCGGCCAATCCGTCATGGAGGGCGCGATCAAGAACGGCATCCCCGGCATCGACGCCGATTGCGGCGGCGCCTGCGCGTGCGCCACCTGCCACGTCTATGTCGATCCCGCCTGGCAGCCGAAGACCGGCGAGAGCTCGGCGATGGAGCAGAGCATGCTCGATTTCGCCAACGACCTGGAGGACAATTCGCGCTTGTCCTGTCAGATCAAAGTCACCGACGACCTCGACGGCCTGATCGTGCGCATGCCGCGCAGTCAGCATTGACGGAAATGCCGGAGCGCCCACGAGCGAGGGCGCGCCGGCGCCCCCCTACTGCACCGGCCGTCCGCTCTCGTCCCAGATTTCCACCGGCGCGATGTTGAGGCCGCGCAGGCCCGCTTCGATCTGGGCCCGATCGCCGACGATGATCCACACCAGATCGTCGGCGTCTATGATCTGCACGGAGGCGGCCCGCGCCTCCTCCAGCGTCAGCGCCCGCAACCGCTCCGTCAGCGTCGCCGTCCAGTCGAGCGGCCGGCCGATGGATTGCGCGCCGGTCAGCGCGCCGAGCACGTTCGACGTGCTCTCGAACGAACCCGGCAGCGAGCGCAGCGCCTGCGTCCGCGCGCGCTCGAACTCTTCCGCCGAGATCGGCCGTCCGCTGGCGACGTCGGCCAGTTCGCGGCGCACCTCCGCCACGCTCTCCACCGTGCGGTCGGTCTGCACCGGCGCGTAGATCAGCCAGGGCCGCGGCCCGCGCCCTTCCCGGAAGAACGAGTAGGCGCCGTACGACCAGCCCTTCGCCTCGCGCAAATTCATGTTGAGCCGCGCCGAGAACAATCCGCCGAAGGAATCGTTCATCACGTCCTGCGCCAGCGCGTTGGGCGCAGCTGACGGCGTCGTCGCCCGTCCTGCGAGGATGAAGCTTTGCGGCGCGTTCGGACGATCCACGATGATCAGCCGCGGGCTCGTGCGCGCGGGCGCCGCGACGCTTGGTTGCGCCGGCGCGGCGGCGGACGCCGCGCTCCACCCGCCGAATGCGCTCTCCAGCGCCGCGGTCGCGTCCCCAAGGCTGAGGTCGCCGACCACGAAGAACGTCGTGTTGTCGGGCCGCAGGCGCTCGCGGTGGAATGCGATCATGTCGTCGCGCGTGAGCGACGCGATGGATTCGGGCGTCCCGGTGCCGGTGAGCGGCGCGCCGTAGGGGCTGTCTGCGCCATAGATCGCCGGCGGCAACAGCCGCAGCGCAAGGCCTGTGGGCTGCGCCTGCTCCTGCTGGATTTGCGCCAGCCAGATGCCGCGCACCCGCTCGATCTCGGTGTCGGCGAAGGACGGATTGCGGATCACGTCCGCCATCAGCGCCAGCGACGGCGTCAGCGTTGCACGCAACGCCGAGAGCCGCACCTGGTTGGTTTCGAGCGCCGCGCCGGCGAAGAGTTGCGCCCCCAACCGCTCGGCCTCTTCCGATATCTCAAGCGCCGACCGCGTGGTGGTGCCCTCGTCCAGCATCGCCGTCGTGAACGAGGAAAGCCCCTGCTTGCGTCCCGCGTCCGCCGTGAAGCCGCCTTCGAACATCGCCGCGATCTCGACCACCGGCGCGCCTTCGCGCCGCGCGACCACGACGCGCGCGCCGGACGACAGCCGCCCCTCCTCAAGCGCGGGGAACGTCAGGTCGGGCGTGCTGGCGACGGCCGGCAGCGCGCTGCGGTCTGCACCGCCGCCGCTGGCCGCGAGCGCGCCGAACGGCGTGACGTCAACCTGGTGATAGCCGTGCTGCAGCCATTCGCGCGCGACGCCCGCCACATCCGCTGGGCGCGCCTCGCGCATCCACTGCAATTGCCGGCGATAGAAGCCCGCATCTCCCGCATAGAGCCAGCCTTCGGCGAGCACGGACGCCTTGCCCGTGAACCCGCCGACGCGCTCCGTCTGCCGCACGAACGCAGCGTAGCGGCGCATCGCCACGCGCTGCAGCTCCCCCGCCGTTGGCCCTTGTTGCAGATAGCGCGCGATCTCCGCATCAAGCCGCCGCGCGCCTTCTTCGACATCCACCCCGGGCGCCAGCGTCAGCTCAACGTTGAACATGCTCGCGAGCTCATGCTCTTCAAGGTTTGCGCTCACGTCCGTGGCGATCCGCTGCTCGTAGACGAGCGCCTCGTAGAGCCGCGAGGACTTGCCCTGCCCGAGCACGTCCGCCGCGAGTTCGAGCAGCAGCGCATCGCGCGTCGTGCGCCCTGGCGTCGCCCAGGTGCGGTAGATCCGCGGCTGCGGCACGCGATCACGCAGCAGGTCGCGCGTGTTCGCCGCGCGGATCGGAACCGCCGCCTCGCGCCGCGCCAAAGGCGGCCCCGGATCGATATCGCCGAAATAGCGCTCCATCATCGGGCGAACGGTTGCGGCGTCCACATCCCCGACGACCGCGACGACCGCGTTGGCCGCCCCGTAATATTGCCGGAACCACGATTGCACATCCGCCAGCGAAGCCGCGCTCAGATCCTCCATCGACCCGATCGTCGACCACGAATAAGGGTGCCCCGCCGGGAATAGCCCTTCCAGCATCGAGTATTCGACAAGCCCATACGGCTGGTTGTCGCCTTGGCGCTTCTCGTTCTGCACCACCCCGCGCTGCTCATCGAGCCGCGCCTGATCCACGACGCCGAGCAGATGCCCCATGCGGTCGCTTTCCATGAACAGCGCCAGCTCCAGCGCCGGCGTCGGCACCGTCTGGAAATAATTGGTGCGATCGAACCACGTCGTGCCGTTCATGTCGGTGGCCCCGACCTCCTCGAACGGTCCGAAATAATCCTGATTGTAATTTTCGCTGCCGTTGAACATGAGGTGCTCGAACAAGTGCGCGAAGCCCGTGCGCCCTTCCTCTTCGTCGCGCGAGCCGACGCCGTACCACACCCCGACCGCCACGACCGGCGCCTTGCGATCCGTGCTCACCACCACGCGCAGGCCGTTGTCGAGCGTGAACGTCTCGAACGGGATGTCGATGTCCGGCATCGCCGTCTGCGTCGCCCGCTGCCGCGTCTGCGCATCCGCCTCGCTGAGCGCGCCCGCAGCGAGCGCCACGGCCGCAGCCGCCGTCCAGAACGTCTTCATGATGGTCCCTCGCACTGATCCCGAAGCGGCACTTTAGGCGCCGGCGCGCGCTCGTTAAAGAGCGAAGCGGGCCCGCCTCCGGCCTGTTCGTCGCAAATTCGTCACGCCGGGGCGAGCGTCTCGATCCGCACCGGCGTCGACTTGAACGCCGGCGTCTTGCTGCGGGGATCGACGTCCGCGCCCGTCAGCACATTGGCCTCAGGGTAGTACGCCATCACCGCGCCGCGGGCGATGTCGAACGCGCGCACGGTCACGCTCTCCATCCGTCCGTGCACAGAGGAAAGCGTCGCGCGATCGCCGTCCTTCAGCCCATGCGCCTCCAGATCCGCAGCGTTCATCATCACGCTCCAGCGATCCGCGTCGCCGCGATAGGCGTCGCGCCGCTCATACACGATCGTGTTGAACTGCCCTTCCGAGCGCACCGTCGTCAGCGTCAACGCGCCTTCCGTCTCCGCCGGCATTGCGCGCACCTGAAAATGCGCCTTCCCGTCTGCGGTATTGAAGCGCGGCGTGTGCATCAGCCGTCCCTGCACGTGGAATTCCCGCTTCGCCACATCGATATCCGCCAGCGCCTCCATCCCCGGCACGATCCGCGCGATCGCTTCGCGCACGGTGCGGTGCTGCTGGAATGCGGCGAAATCGATCGGCGAGCCGGGCATCAGCCGCCGCGCGATCTCGGTGAGGATCACCGTCTCTGGCCGCACGCCCTCCAGCCTGCGGATTCCGCCGTCCGAGAGCCGCACATAATTGAACATGCTCTCCTGCGTCGTCGGCTGCCATTCCTCGTCGCGCGCCGTCACCGGCAGAATGAGCGCCTCGCCGCGATCGATCCCATGCACATGCCCGCGATTGAGCGTCGTGGTGAGGAAGACCTTGAACCCGATCTTGTCGAGTGCGGCCGCCGCCCATGCTGTGTTCGGATTGGCCTCGTAGAGATTGCCGCCCATGATCAGCGCCGCGTCGATCGCGCCGCGATCGGCCGCCTGCATGCCGCCCATGGTGTCGAGCCCGCCGCCTTTCGGCAGCGTCACGCCGAACGCCGCCTCCATCCGCGCGAGCACGTCCGCCGCCAGCACCGGCTTCACCCCGATCGTGCCGATGCCCTGCACGTTCGAATGCCCACGCAGCGGCAAGAGCCCCGCGCCAGGCCGCCCGATCTGCCCGCGCAAAAGCGCCAGGTTGGCGATCGATTCCACATTATCGCAGCCATGGAGATGATGCGTCATCCCCATGCCCCAGGCGAACACCGCGTTGCGCGCGTTCGCATAGAGCGCGGCCACGCGCTCGATGTCCGCACGGGGAAGCCCGCTGCGGCCCACGATCTCGTCCCAGCTCGTCGCCTCGATATCCGCCCGGTACGCGTCGAACCCTGCGCACTGCGCGGCGATGAAGCCCGCGTCCTCCGCGCCGCGCGCCATCACCGCCTTCGCGATCCCCTTGAACAGCGCAATGTCGCCGCCGATGCACGGCATCAGATAGTCCGAAGCGATCCAGTCCCCGCCCTTGATCATCGACGACGCGCTCTTCGGGATCGCGAACTTCACCAGCCCCGCCTCGCGCGCGGGATTGATCATCACCACGTGGCCGCCGCGATCACGGCACGACTTGAGCTTATGAATAAAGCGCGGATGGTTCGAAGACGGATTGGCGCCGATGACGAAGATGAAATCGCATTTGTCGAGATCGTGGAGTTCGACGGTGGAGGTGCCCGTCCCGATCGTGGTGGAAAGCCCCACGCTCGTCGCCTGGTGGCAATAGTACGAGCAATTGTTGACGTTGTTCGTCCCGTACGCCCGCGCCAGCAATTGCAGCACGAACCCCGCCTCGTTCGACGACCGCCCCGACGAATAGAAGAACGTGCGCTCAGGCGAGGCGTCCGTAAACCGCCGCGCCGCGAGATCGTACGCGAAGTCCCAGTCCACCGGCGCAAACCGATCCGCGTCCCTGGCCTTGTGCAGCGGAACGCCGAGCCGCCCGAGATGCTCCATCTCGTGCCCATCGAGCTCGCGCAGATCGCTTAGCGGATGCGTGAGAACATCGATGGGGATCGCCGGCTGAATGTCGGTCGATTGCGCCTGGACGGACTTGTTGCACACCGAGGGGAACTCGCCCGCCTCGTTCGTCATGCCGCCCTTTTGCCCGCCCATGCCGAGCCCGCACGCCTTGCACGCGTTCTTCGACGTCAGCGCCTTGGCCGTGTTCGGGAGCCCGACGCGCGCGGCCGTCTTCAGCGCATAGAGCACCTTCTTCGCGCCGCCGCCGACGGTCGGTTTGGTCATGCGCGGAGCATGTGCCGCAGCCCCCGCCCGTTCAAGCGCTCTTGCACGCCGGCACGCCGCCCCTAAATGCGAGTCGTTCGCAACAGAGGGCGGGCCATGCGCTTGGCTTTGAAGACAGCTTCCTATTCCGCCATGCACTTCGTCGTCGCGGTCGCGGTGACGTACGCGGTGACCCAGGACTGGCGCGCCGCCCTGGCGGTCGGCCTGATCGAGCCGGCGGCTCAGACCGTCGCGTTCCTCGCGCACGACCGCTTGTGGGCCCGCCTTGAGCGCCGCCCCGGTTTGATCCGATGACCAGCCCGGCGCTCCAGCGGCGCGCCAGCAAGTGGCGGGATGTCGTTCTCATCTGCCGCAAGTGCTCGCGCCGCGCCGGCGGCGGTTTCGGCCCGAACGGCAAGCGGCCGTTGGCGAAGGCGTTGCGGAAGGCGCTTGATCTGCCGAAAGGGCGACGGGCCAAGCTCGGGATCGCGGAGATCGGTTGCCTGGGCGTGTGCCCGAAGGACGCCGTCACGCTCGTGCGCGGAACAAGTCCCGATGAAATCCTCGTCGCGCCGGTCGATGCGCCGCTGGACGACATCATCGCGGCGCTGAAGCTGAAGCCCTAGGCCGCCTGCGCCGCCTCGCGCAGCGGGAAATGGCAGGTCACCGTCGTTCCCATGCCCGGCTCGCTCTTGAGCGACACCCAGCCGCCATGCAGCGTCACGAACGATCGCACCAGCGCCAGTCCGAGCCCAGCGCCGCGCTGGTCGCCGCTCTGAAACGCATCGAATACACGCGCCTGCTCGTCCTCCGGGATGCCGCGCCCGCTGTCGGACACGTAGAGTAGCACCTCCGCGTCGCCGCGTTCGGCCCCGACAATGACGGTGTCGCCCGGTTCGGTGTGTCCCATCGCGTTGGCGACGAGATTGAACAGAATTTGCCGCACCCGTTTCTCGTCGGCCTCGATGGCGCCGATGTCCTCGGGGCACTCGATCTTCACGCGCACTTCGGAATCCTCCGCACGCGCCTGCGCCAGCTCCGCCGCCTCGCTCAAGGCCGCGTAGAGATCGACCGGCGCAATGTTGAGATCAACCTCGCCCGCATCCACCATCGCCACGTCGAGGATGTTCCCGACGAGCTTCTCCAGCTGCTTGGCCGCATCCTGGATCGCGCCGACATGCTCCATCTGGCGGTCGTTCAGCGGCCCGAACAATTCCTGCTGCAGCATGTCCGAGGCGAACAGCACGCCGTGCAGCGGATTGCGCAGATGGTGCGAGACGTTCCGCACGAAGACCGTCTTGAGCTTGTCCGCTTCCTCGAACGCGCCGGCGCGGTCGCGCAGCGCCTGCTCAACCTTCCGCGCCGCGGTGATGTCGAGGAAAGCGACCAGCGTCTGCCCGTCCGGCAGCGGCCGGGTGAGAAATCGCAGCGTCACGCCGTCCGAGCGCTGCATCTCGCCATGATACTCCTTGCGCGCCTGCGGCGAGGGATCGGTGATCCGCGCCCGGATCCGCCCCCAGGAGTCGCGATCATGATAGAGCTTCTGCGTCGCCTCGACGAACTTGTCGAACGGCGCGTCCTGGTCGGGCAGTTCGTCGCCCAATTCCCAAAGCGCGGTGAACGCCGAATTGCGCAGCTTCATCCGCCCGTCGAGCCCGAACACAGCTACCGCCTCGTGGAGGTTTTCGATCGCCGCCTTCTGCACGGCGAGCAGCGCGTTGTACTGGCTGCGCAGCGTCAACTCGTTGGTCACGTCAGAGAAGATCAGCAGCAACCCGCCGAGCGGGTGCCGCTGCCGCGTCACCTTGATCGTGCGCCCCTCCGGCAGCACCCAGAGCGCCTCCGGCAGATGTGAGACGTCCTGGTAGTGCGCCAGTTCGCCCGCCCGCCATTCCGGATAGTTCGCATGCGCCGGCAGCCGGCGCTGCTCTTTGAGATAATCGAGCCATGCGCCATGCGCGGGACGTTCAGCGACGAACGCCTTGTCGAGCGCCCACATCTCCACGAACGCGCGGTTGTAGAAGATGAGCTTCTTGTCCGGCCCGAACACCGCCACGCCCTCGGCGAGGTGGTTGAGCGTCTCGTCGTGCGCTTTCGCCTGGCGCCCCAGCGCTTCGCGCGCCGCTTCGCCTTCGGTTATGTCGGTGGCGATGGCGCCGACGCCGCCCGCCACCGGCGACATCGAGATCTTCAGCGCGCGCCGTTCGCCGCGCACCACCACATAGCGCGTTTCCTCATGCGCCTCCCCGCTCTCAAGCACCTTGCGCGCCTGCTCCGCCGCCGCCGCGTCGAGCGCCAGGTTGCGCTCGATCGCCTGATCGAGCGAGCGCGCATCTAGCGCGCTGAGGTAGGCGGCGTTCGCCCACTCGAGCTTGAGCCCGGATGAAACCCGCCACGCAAAGAGCGGCGCATCAGACAACATCTCAAGGAACGATGTCGGGTCCTGCGCGATCGCGCGCCGTCCTTCCTTGAACCGCCAGTCCGCGCCGCGCACCGCAACGCCGCGCGCGCTGGAATCCGTGATCCACAGCGCGACGCGCCCGCCGGCCGTGCGCCCGTCGAGTTCGAGGAACACGCCCATCGGCGTCGAGATCGTGTGTGAGAACGCCGCGCCCTCGCGCCGCAGCCGCGTCAGCGCCGGCGCCAGCCGCGTATGCGCGCCGGCGACGTCGTGCGCGTGAAACCGCGAGAGGCCCTGCAGGATGCGCACGGCCGGATCGGCGTCGCCCGTCGCGTCGGAAAACCGCAGCAGGCTCGCCAGCGCCAGCGGCGAGCCACAAAGACGCGGCGATCCCCAATTGTCGCTTTCGTCGCCCTGCGCGTAGGCGTCCTCCCAGACCAGCAGCGCGCCGGGCAGCGCGCCGAACAGCGCATCCGCGCGGGCGACTTTGTCTTCCAGCTCCTTGATCCGGTCGCGCAGCGCCGCCATCGCCCCGCGCGCCCCGTCGGTGACGCGAAGCGCCCACAGAAGCGCGGCCAAGCCGATGCAGGCCGAGCCGGCCGCCGCCAGGAAGGCTGCTGTTTCCCCGTTCACGGACCTGGACCTCGAATCGCTTATCCCCGCGCCGCATGGTCACGCAGCCGGCGCGAGAAGGGAATGCCGCCCCGTCGCCGTAAAGTCTTTGTCCGGGATGATTGAAGCCGCGTTAAGCGCAACGTGATCAATACGTTAACGATGCGTGCGCCGGCGCCGCACCGCGCCGGAAATGCGAAACACGAACGGCACGCGCACGGTGCGGTCCAGCCGCCCGCGCCCGCCCTGCATCGTGAACCGCGCGCCGTCGAGCGCCGCCGCGGCGGCGCGGTAGAACACGCGCGACGGCCAGACGTCGACGCACCGCAGATTCCCTGCACGCCCGCCATCGTCGATCTCGACTTCGATCACCACCGCGCCCTCGACGCCAAGACGCCGCGCGAGCCGCGGATAGCGCACTTTGAGCGTCGCCTCCGGCGCCCACGCCGCCTCGCCGGCGCTCTCGCTGGACCAGACAACGCAGCACGGCCCGTCCGGCAGGCCCTGGCGCAGGCGCGCCGCCTCGATCGCCGCCAGCCGCCGCATGCGGTTGCGCTTGATCGCCCAGTTTGTCCCCAGAACAAGTCCCAGGACGGCGAACCCGGCGAGGGCCAGCGCGACGCCGGATCCCGCGCCGGCCGCCCGCAACCCGCTCGTCAGCCCGATCTGCAGCACCACCACGAGCACGAACAGCGCCGCCAGGATCGCGCCGCGCGCGACATAGTCCGGCAATCGTCGCGTCGCCCAAACGAGCATTGGCGTTCCTAAATCCCCGCGCCGGATCAGAGGCGCCGTCAGTCCTCTTCGTTGAACTTGTTGGCGATCAGCGCCGCGATCGCAGCGATCGCTTCCTCCGCTTGCGGCCCCTCCGCCTCGACCTCGATTTCCGAGCCCAGCCCCGCGCCGAGCATCATCAGGTCCATGAGCGAGGTCGCGCTTGCGCTGTCCTCCTCCTTGTGCACCGTGATCTGCGCATCGAAGACGAGCGCCAGCTCCGCGAGCTTACGCGAAGCGCGCGCGTGCAGGCCGCGTTGATTGACGATCTCGATCACCCGGCGCGGCAAAGTCAGGCGCCGCCCGCCAGCTCCGCGGAGGCGATGCGGATATAGTGGCGGCCCGCCTCCTGCGCTTTCGCGGCGGCGTCCTCAATCGACGCCCGATCGCGGATTTCGCCGAGCTTCACCAGCATCGGCAGGTTCACCCCGGCGATCACTTCGATGCGGCCCTCATAGATCACGGAGATCGCCAGGTTCGAGGGCGTCCCGCCGAACATGTCGGTGAGAATGATCGTGCCCGCCCCGTCATCGACCGCCCTGACGGCGTTCACGATCTGCGTACGCTTCACTTCCATATCGTCGTCCGGGCCGATTGCGACGGCGCGCATCTGCCGCTGCGGCCCGAGAATATGCTCCGCGGCGGCGACGAACTCCTCCGCCAGCTGCCCATGTGAGACGACCACGACGCCGATCATGGCGTGAGCCTCCAAAATACCGCCGCCTTGGCGGCGGCGCCGACCCTGACCCGGTGTCGGTCAGAGCGCCCGCGTCTGCGGCCGGCGTGTCGGGAGAGAATACGGGTTCGCACGTGCGAAAAAAACCAACGGGAGACTAGCGGTGGCCTTAAGCCGCATCAATTTCAAGTGCGCGACAATGGCGCAACAGGCAATTCCACAACCAGGCGCGCCCCCGCGACGCCCCCCTCCGACCGGGGGATGTTCTCCGCCCAGATGCGTCCGCGATGCGCCTCCACGATCTGCCGCGCGATCGAAAGCCCCAGCCCGGAATTGCCGCCGAACGCCGCGCCTTTGGGCCGCTCGGTGTAGAACCGCGCAAAGATCGTCTCCAGGTTCGCCGGCGGAATGCCTGGCCCCTGGTCCTCGATCCGCACCGCCGCCAGCGCGCCGTCGCTCTTGTGGTGCACCGAGACCGACACCCGCACCACCCCGCCGGGCGGGCTGAACGAGATGGCGTTGTCGATCAGGTTGCGCAGCACCTGGCCCAGCGGCCCGATCTGGCCCAGCACCATGGCGTCCGCTGTCACCGGCGTATCGAACCGCACGCTCACCCGCGCGCCGTCGGTGTCGTCATCGTCGGCGGTGTCGTAGGCGGAGGCGATATCGAACGCGAGCCGCGCGAGATCCAGGCGCTCGAACTGCGAGCGCGCCGTCTCCGCATCAAGCCGCGTCGCCCGCGCAATGTCGGAGATCAGCCGGTCAAGCCGGTTGGCGTCCGTCGCCACGATCTGCAGGAGCCGGCCTTGCTGTTCGGGATCCTTCACCGCGCGGATCGACTCCACCGCGGACCGGATTGACGCCAGCGGGTTCTTGATCTCGTGGCTCACATCCGCCGCGAAGCGTTCGTTGAGGTCGATCCGCTCCGCCAGCGCCCCCGTCATCCGTTCGAGCGACGCGGCAAGATCGCCGATGTCGTCCTTGCGGCTGGCAAGGTCCGGCAGTTTCAACCGCGTGGCGCCCGTAACCCGCAGGCGATCCGCCGCCGAAGACAGTTTCCGAAGCGGATTGGCGATGAAGAGAGCGAGCAGCGTCGAAGCCAGGATCGTCACGACCGCCGCCGCGATCACGAACGGCGCCAGCGCCAGCCGCTCCGCCACCAGAATGCGCTCGACGTCCGCGCTCTCCAGCGTGATGAAGCCAAGCACGGCTTCCACGCGCTGCAACGGCAGCGACACCATCACCACGCGTTCGCCGCGCTCGTTCACGCGCTGGCCCTGCGCCGCCTCGCCCTGCAGCGCCGCCTCGCGCGCCCCGTCCAGCGTGATCGAGGGTCGCCACGGCGTGAGCCGCAGATACTCCACGTTCTGCGTGAAATCGGCCGCCGAGCGTGTGAACCGCGCCCAGGCGCTGCGATCGATCGGCGGCGCGCGGCCCTCGTCGATCCGGCTGTAGATCACGTCTGAGTCGGCGATCTTCCGCCCCGTCGGCGAATAGACACGGATGCGCGGGCCGTTCTCCAGCGCGCCGCGCGGCCCGGCCGGCAGGGGCGGCAACATTTGCTTCAGCACCTCGCGCACCATCGGCTCGAACAATTGCGGCGCGGTCTCGCCTTCGTACGACGCCGACGCGACGATGATGCTGGCCATCAGTTCGCCGCGCTGCTGCAGGCTCTGATACTGCGCCTGCGTCAGCCGGGTGCGCGTCTCCGACAGCAGCAGCACGCCGATGAAGAGGACCAGCAGCCCGAGGAAATTGCAGACGAAGATCAGCCGCGTGATCGAAGAGCTGAACAGCCCCCGCTTCCGCCCCTCGCGCTGTGCCGCACGCGCGCGTGCACGCCGCGCCGCTCGCGCTGCGTTGGGAGACTCCGTGTGCGGCGGAGCCGGGTCAGACCTCGTTGTATCGGTAACCGACGCCATAGAGCGTTTCGATCGCATCGAAGCTGGTATCGCGCTCTCTGAACTTCTTGCGCAGCCGCTTGATGTGGCTGTCGATCGTCCGGTCGTCGACATAGACTTGATCATCGTAGGCCGCGTCCATCAGCTGGTCGCGGCTCTTTACGTAGCCGGGGCGCTGCGCCAGCGCCTGCAGGATCAGGAATTCCGTCACCGTGAGCCGCACCGGCTCGCCCTTCCACGTGCAGGCATGGCGGTTCGGATCGAGCGTCAGCGCGCCGCGCACGATCGACTTCTTGTCGTTCGCCTCGGGTCCCGCGCCGGCGCGCGTACGCCGCAACAGCGCCTTCACCCGCTCGTTCAGCAGCCGCTGTGAGAACGGCTTGGTGATGTAATCGTCGGCGCCGACATTGAAGCCGACGACCTCGTCCATCTCGTCGTCTTTCGAGGTCAGGAAGATCACTGGCAGGCTGGACGTCTGCCGCAACCGCCGCAACAGCTCCACCCCGTCCATGCGCGGCATCTTGATGTCGAGGATCGCGACATCGGGCGGTTGTTCGGTCAAGGCGGCCAGCGCCGCTGCGCCGTCGTGATACGTGCGCACCGCATAGCCTTCCGCCTCGAAGAAAATCTTCAACGAAGCCAGGATGTTCTCGTCGTCGTCGACCAGGGCGATGGAGGGGGTCATGAGTGTGAGCAGATGGCGCCGAAAGCGGCGGTACTGAGGCAGATATAGCGCGTAAGCGCGTCGCATCAAATTCGGTTCCCGGCGCCGTTGTCTGAATGCGCCGGCGGCCAGGCTCCGCCCGCCGCAACGCCGTTGCGCGGCGGCCGGTTTCGCGGTTATATCGTTAATCGATAAGTTTCTCGAGACGTCGGAGTCGCCCATGCCGCCGATCAATCGCCGCACCGCCCTGTCGCTGATGTCTGGCGCGGCGATAGCGCCTCTTGCCGGCTGCGCCGCCGGCCAGACGGCCGGCCCCGCCTCAACCGCCGCCGCCGACGCCGCCTTCGATGCGCCGCCCGGGCGCTCGACGATTACGCGCGGCTCAACCCCGTCACCGCCACCTATCTTTGCGACCACCGCTTCGACGCCGAGATCGATGAGACGGGCGAAGCCGGCCGCGCCGCGCGCAACGCCGAGCGCGACCGCACCCTCGCCGACCTCGCCCGAATCGACCGCGCGTCCCTCTCCCGAGACCGCCAGGTCGACGCCGCCATGCTCGACAACCGCATGCGCTACGAGAACTGGCTGGAGCGCGACTCCGAGATGTGGACCTGGCACGCCGTCAATGTCGGCCAGTTCCCGGGCAACGCGCTTTACACGCTGATGGCGCGCGCGTTCGCGCCGCTGCCCGAGCGCCTCCTCAACGCCGCCGCGCGCATGGAGAAGCTGCCTGAAGCGCTCGCCGCCATCCGCGGCGACCTCGATCCAGCGCGCGTGCCGAAAGTGCACGCAGAGACCTGGGCGCGCCAGAACCCCGGCGTCATCTCCATCATCGACGGCATGATCCTGCCCCAGGCCGAAGCCCTCTCCGGCGCCGACCGGTCGCGCCTGACCGCCGCCGCTGACGCGCTGAAGGCCGCCGTCAACGAGAACCAGCGTTGGATCGAGGAAACGCTCGTGCCGGCCGCCCAAGGCGATTTCCGCCTGGGCGCGCGGCTCTACGATCAGCAGTTGGCGCTGGCGCTCGACAGCCCGATGAGCCGCGACGAGATCAAACGCGCCGCGCTCGCGCGCAAACAGGAAATCTACGCCGAGATGGCCGAGATCGCGGCGCCGATTGTGACCATCCCCGCCAACGAACGCTGGACAGCGCAACGCCTCATTGCGCAAGCGCTCGAAGGCGCCGCCGCGCAGCGCCCGCCCCGCGAGGGCGTCGTCGCCGCCTGCGAAGCTGCGCTCGCAGAAGCCACCGCCTTCGTCCGTACAAACGACATCGTCACGCTGCCCGACGCGCCGGTGAACATCATCCTGATACCGGAATTCCAGCGCGGCGTCGCCGTGGCCTATTGCGATCCCCCGGGCCCCCTCGACAGGGATTTGCCGACCTTCTTCGCCGTTTCTCCGATTCCGGACGATTGGTCGCAAGAGCAGGCGACCTCCTTCCTGCGCGAATACAATTCCTACATGATCCACGAGCTTTGCGTGCACGAGGGCGTGCCCGGGCACTATCTCCAGCTCTGGCACGCTAACCGTGCGTCATCGGTGCTGCGCGCGGCGCTCTATTCCGGCCCCTTTGTCGAAGGCTGGGCCTGCTACGCGCAGGACGTGATGATCGCGCAGGGCTATCAGAACCGCGATCCGCTCGCCCGTCTCACCAATCTCAAGATGGCGCTGCGCACGATCACCAACGCCATCCTCGACATCGGCGTCCACGTCGAAGGCATGGAGCGCGAGGAGGCCATGCGCCTGATGACCGTGGACGCGTTCCAGGAGGAGCGCGAAGCCGCCGGCAAATGGGTGCGCGCCTGCGTCAGCTCTGCCCAATTGCCCACTTATTTCGTCGGCTGGTCGGAACACCATGCGCTGCGCCGCGAAACCGAGGCGCGCTGGGGCGCCGAGTTCAGTCTGAAGCGCTATCACGATGCGCTGTTGGCGATCGGCTCGCCGCCGGTGCGCCACGCGCGCTCGCTGCTGCTGAACGAGCCGATCGTCTAGCGCGCGCTATCCCCGCGCCGCGATCGCGTCGCTCACGGCCGCGCGCACGCGGCCCCAGGCACCCTCGATCTCAGCGCTCCATTCGGCGCCGAGCATCGCACGAAACGTCTCGATCATGGCGTCGTAGAACGTCGCATAGCGATCGCCGGGCACGCCGAGATTCTGATGGTTCACCCATTCGTTGGCGATGAAGTGCGCGCCATAGACGCCCGCGCCGCTGAGATCGCGCGCCGCCTCGATCGCCTCCAGCAGCATATGGCCTTTGATGCTTCCATCGACATCGCGTGCGAACAACGCCTCCATCTCGGGGTGCACAGCGAAGAGCCGCGCATAGATCGCCGCGGCCGGATCGCCCAAAGCCGCGACCCGCGTCAGGCAATCGTCGATGATCTCAAGATCGTCCACATCTACACCGCCTGCCCCGCCGCCCAGCCGCTCGCCCACGCCCATTGAAAATTGTAACCGCCGAGCCAGCCGGTGACATCCACCGCCTCCCCGATGAAGAAGAGCCCCGGAACGGCTTTCGCCTCCATCGTCTTCTGCGACAGCGCGCCCGTATCGACGCCGCCCGCCGTCACCTCCGCCTTCGCATAGCCTTCCGTCCCTGTCGGCGCGATCGCTAACGCCCTCAGTCTACGGACGATATCGACCAGCGCCTGGTCCCTCAGATCGCCAAGCACGCCGCCCGGCGCCAGCGCTTCGGCAAGCCGCGCCGGCACCAATGCGCCGAGCGCGGTCTTTACCAGCGCCTTTGGTCGCGCCCGTTTCGCCGCGACCAGCGCCGCCTCCGCCGCATCCGGCAGAAGATCGATCGTCAGCGCGGCGCCGGGCCGCCAGTACGAGGACGCCCGCAGGATCGCCGGACCAGAGAGCCCACGATGCGTGAACAGCGCCGCCTCTGCGAATTCCGCTTTGCCGCACCGGGCGATCACCGCCGCGCTCACACCCGCGAGCGGCTTCATCCACGCGAGATCCGCCGTGCCGAACGTCAGCGGAACGAGCCCCGGTCGCGGTGAGACGACCCCCACGCCGAACTGCGCCGCGATGCGGTGCGCGAAATCCGTCGCGCCCATTTTTGGGATCGAAAGCCCGCCCGTCGCGATCACCAGCGCCGGCGCGCTGAACGCGCCCTCGCTCGTCTCGACGCGGAATCCGTCGGCCTTCGTCGCCGCCGAGACGCGCACCCCCGTGCGCACCTCCACGCCGCCGGCGGCGCACTCCTCCATCAGCATACGGACGATCTTCCGCGCCGACCCCGCGCCCTCGCAGAAGAGCTGCCCCAGCGTCTTCTCGTACCATGCGATCTTGTGTTTCTCGACCAGCGCGACGAAATCCGCCGGCGTGGTGCGCGCCAGCGCCGAGCGCGCGAAATGCGGAT
The DNA here is from genome assembly GCA_016124255.1 of Alphaproteobacteria bacterium. Lineage (GTDB taxonomy): Bacteria > Pseudomonadota > Alphaproteobacteria > Caulobacterales > Aquidulcibacteraceae > CADEEL01. Next base: position 34,978 of record WGOB01000025.1, read on the forward strand.
TGTCGCAGATGTATCGCTCCGCCTTCCCCGCCTCCACATTGGTGAAATTGCACCGCCCCCCGCCGGAGATCAGGATCTTCGCCCCGACGTCGGGATTGTGCTCCAGCACCACGACGCGCCGCCCGCGCCGCCCCGCCGTCAGCGCGCAGAACAGCCCCGCCGCGCCGCCGCCGATGACGAAGCAATCAAAGGCGGGCACTCAATGCGCTTTCGCCCAGCTCTTGCCGGCCTTCGCCTCCACATCCAGCGGCACGCTGAGCTGCGCCGCCGGCGCCGCGGCCCCGCTCATCACCCGCTTCACCAGCGTCTTCAACGCTTCGGCTTCCGCTTCCGGCGCCTCGAACAGCAATTCGTCATGCACCTGCAGCAGCATGCGCGCGGTGAGCCCGGCTTCCGCCAGTTCGCCCGGCAGCCGGATCATCGCGCGCCGGATGATGTCGGCTGCGGCGCCTTGAAGCGGCGCATTGATCGATTGCCGCTCCGCGAAACTCCGCTCCGACGGATTCTTCGCCTTGATCCCCGGCACATGCACGCGCCGCCCGAAAATCGTCGTCACATACCCGTTGGCGCGCGCGTACGTTTTCATCGCCTCCATGTAGTCGCGAATCCCGGGGAAGCGTTCGAAATAGGTCTTGATGTAAGCCGCCGCCTCGCTTTGCGGGATGCCGAGATTGCGGCCAAGCCCGAACGCTGAGATGCCGTAGATGATCCCGAAATTGATCGCCTTCGCTTGGCGCCGCACGCTCGGATCCATGCCCTCCACCGGCACGCCGAACATCTCCGACGCCGTCATCGCGTGGATGTCGAGCTTCTCTGAAAACGCCTTCTTCAGCTGCGGCACGTCGCCGACATGCGCGAGCAATCTCAGTTCGATCTGCGAATAATCCGCGCTGACGAGCACGTGGCCCTTCGCCGCGACGAACGCTTCGCGGATCCGCCGGCCTTCCTCGGTGCGAATAGGGATGTTCTGCAGGTTCGGATCGTTGGACGAGATCCGCCCCGTCGGCGTCGCCGCGAGCGCGTAGCGCGTGTGCACGCGCTTCGTCTCCGGATTGATCGCTTCCTTGAGCGCCTCTGTGTAGGTCGAGCGCAGCTTCTGCAATTGCCGCCAATCGAGGATCACGCGCGGCAGATCGTGGCCTTGCGCGGCGAGCTCCTCCAGGATGCTCGCATCGGTGGACCACGCGCCTGTTTTTGTCTTCGTTCCGCCCGGCAGGCTCATCTCGTCGAACAGGATTTCGCCCAGCTGCTTCGGCGAGCCGAAATTGAAGTCCCGCCCCGCCAGCTTCCGCGCCTCGTCCTCGTAGCCCAGCATGCGCTGCGCAAAATCGCCCGACAGCCGCGACAGCGTCTGCACGTCCACCATCACGCCGGCGCGTTCCATGTCGCTCAGGACCATCGGCAGCCGCCGCTCCAGCGTTTCATAGACGCTGATCAACCGTTCCTGCGCCAGCTTTCCCTTCAGCCGCTTCCACAGGCGCAGCGCGAGATCGGCGTCCTCCGCCGAATAGCGCGCCGCCGTCGCGATCGGCACGTGCGAAAAGCGGATCTGCCCTTTGCCGGAACCGACCACGTCCTTGATCGGGATCGGGGTATGCCCGAGATGCGCTTCCGAAAGCGCGTCGAGCGCATGATCGTCGCGGCCTGCGCCCAGCGCGTATGAGAGCAGCATCACGTCGTCGCTCGGCGCCAGCCGCACGCCCTCGGCCAAGAGCGCCTCGATGTCGGTCTTGACGTCGTGCCCGATCTTGAGGACCGCGGGGTCCTCCAGCATCGGTTTCAGGAGCGCAATCGCCTCGGCGACCGGGATTTGACCCGCCGCGAACGCCGGCGCGCCGGAACCAAACAGATCGCCGCCGCCTTCATCCGTATGCGGATCGACATGGCGGAGGGGAACGTAGCACGCCGCGTTCGGTCCGAGCGCCAGCGAAATCCCGACAGCACGCGCCGCCGCCGGATCGCCCCCGTTCGTCTGCACGTCGACCGCAACCGCGCCCGCCGCCCCCGCCCGCGCGACCCAATCCCTCAGCGCCGCGGCGTCGCTCACCACGACATACGCCCCGAAATCGATCGGCGGCTCGCCCTCGGCCGCCGGCGCATGCGCCATCGGCGGCGCCGCCCCGCCTTCCTTGGCGAGCTTTTCACGCACCCGCCGCGCCAGCGTCCGGAACTCCATGTCGTCGAGAAATTTCAGCAGCGATTCAGGATCAGGATCGTCGGCGACGAAGCCGCTATAATCCTCCAGCCCCTCCACCGTGTCGCACAGCGTCACCAATTCCTTCGAAACACGGATTTGATCCGCATGCTGAATAAGCGTCTCGCGCCGCTTCGGCTGCTTGATCTCCGACGCCTTGGACAACAGCGTCTCCAGATCGCCGTACGTGTTGATCAGCTTCGCCGCCGTCTTCGGCCCGATCCCCGGCGCGCCCGGCACATTGTCGACACTGTCGCCCATCAGCGCCTGCACGTCGATCACCTTGTCCGGCGTCACGCCGAACTTCTCCATCACCGCCTCGGGCCCAAGCGGCTTTTGCTTCATCGGATCGAAGAGCTCGATCTTGCCGTCGTCGACGAGCTGCATGAGATCCTTGTCGGACGAAACGATCTTCACGGTCGCGCCATCGCGCGCCGCCTGGCGCGCATAGGTGGCGATGATGTCGTCCGCCTCGAACCCGTCGATCTCCACCACCGGCACGCCGAACGCGCGCGTCGCTTCGCGGATCATCGGGAATTGCGGCGCAAGATCCTCCGGGGCCGGCGGGCGGTTTTGCTTGTACTGCGGATAAAGCGCGTTGCGAAACGTGTCTTCCGACTTGTCGAACACCACCGCCAGATGCGTCGGCTTGTCCGACGCCTTCATGTCCTCCAGGAACTTGAAGAGCATGTTGCAGAAGCCGGCGACCGCGCCGACCGGCGCCCCGTCCGAAGCCCGCGTCAGCGGTGGCAATGCGTGATAGGCGCGAAAGATGTAGCCTGACCCGTCCACCAGGAAGAGGCGGATCGGGGTCTTCTTCGCGGCCTTCGCCGCCCCTGAGGACGAGGTTTGCGTGTCCGGCATAGACTCAAGAATAGGCGGTGGCGCCAGCCGCGTCACCCGATCACATTAGCCGCGAAACCACGCGTTGAAATCCACCGCCGGCCCAGCGTTCTGCGAAAGCGCCTCGCCGTCCCCGTCGCGCAGGAACGCCTCCGCCAGCACCTTCGCGGCATTGTAGGCGCCGCGCGACAGCGCCGTCGCCGCCGACAGCCGCCGCACGCCCGCCGCTTCCAGCGCCGCTTTCCCCGGCACGCCCGGCCGCGCCATGACGTTGAGCGGCATCCCGATCGCGCCCGCCACCGCCTGGAACAGCGCGTTGTCCGTCGGTCCTGGCAGGAAGAACCCGTCCGCGCCCGCGTTTCTATACGCAGCCGCGCGCACAATCGATTCCGCCTGCGCCGCGTCGCCTTCGGCGATCTTGCGCAGATAGACGTCGCAGCGCGCATTGACGAAGAAATCCACGCCCTCGGCCGCCGCAGCGCGCTTCACGGCTTCGATCTTGCGGCACAGCAGATCGGCGCCGAGCGTGGAATCCTCCATGTTCATGCCGATTCCGCCGGCGCCGATGATCGCGCGCACATTCTCGCCGACCGCGCTTGGTTCGTCGGAATAGCCGCGTTCCATGTCGACGCTGATCGGGATGCGCACGACGCGGGCCATTTCGCGCACCGTGGCTGTCAGCACCTCCATCGGCGTGAAATGGCCGTCGGCGTAGCCATGGCTCCACGCCACCGCAGCGCTCGACGTCGCGATCGCCTTGGCGCCCGCGTCCTCGACGATGCGCGCCGATTGCGCGTCCCACGCATTTGGCAGCAGCAACAGCGCCGGCCCCTTGTGCAACCCATGGAATGTCTTGGCGTCGTCGGGTCGCGCGGTCATGGTGCGGGTCTCCTCTTGGCGTCGGGACGATCTAGCAGATCGCGCACGCCGCGCCTGCCGAAAACGGACTCCCTCGATGTCTCTTATCGTCAACATCGACGTGCCCGACGTGAGCGAAGCTGCGTCCTTCTATGAAGACGCGTTCGGCTTCGAACGCCTCCGCCCGCTCTTCGCCGGCAAGATCGTGGAGATGCGCCACGGCGGCGTCTTGATTCATCTGCTGACCAAGCCCGCAGAGGCGCCCGCCACCCCCGCAGGCGCGCGCCGCACCTATGCGCGCCATTGGACGCCCCTGCATCTCGACATCATCGTGGATGATGTGGCGGCGGCCTTCGCGCGCGCACGCGCCGCCGGTGCGATCAGCGAGCGCCCGATCGCCGATCACGCCTGGGGTCGGATCGCCGGCGTCGCCGATCCATGGGGCCACGGCTTCTGCCTGATCGAATTGTCTGACGCAGGCTATGACGCCGCGGGATGACCTAATCGTGCGCGAGCACGAAGCGCCGGTCGCAATAGAGGCATTCGACGAAGCCCTCTTCCCCGATCTCGTAGAACACCTTCGGATGTCCAAGTGCGCCGCCGCCGCCGTCGCACGCGACCCGGTGATCATGCACCACGATCGTTTCCGGCGGCGGCACGGAATCAGCGTCTTTGGGCGAGGTCTGATCGGTTTCCATCGGCGGTCCCGCTCGGCGGCTGCAAGATTTCCGTCCGCCCACGATTGTAAGCCCGCAAGCGCGCCCGTACCTATGCTGCATCGCCGAATTGATCAACGCGCCGCCCGGTCGCCCCTACGGACGCCCGGCGCCCGCCAGAAGACGCCCATGCCCGACACCGCCCCCGGCCCTGCGCCGGCGCCCGCCGCCGCCCTGCCCGTCTACGCCATCGAGGCGCGCGGGCTGCGCAAGACCTACCCAGGGACCAAGAAAACGCCGCCCGCGGAAGCCTTGAAGGGCGTCGATCTCGTCATCCCCCGCGGCGCGTTCTTCGGCCTGCTGGGCCCCAACGGCGCCGGCAAGTCCACCTTCATCAACATCCTCGGCGGCCTCGTGACCAAGTCCGCAGGCGAAGCGCGCATCTGGGACATCGACATCGACCAGAACCCGCGCGACGCCCGCGGCGCCATTGGCATCGTCCCGCAAGAACTCAACATGGACCCGTTCTTCTCGCCGGTGGAGAGCCTGGAGATTCAGGCGGGCTTCTACGGCGTGCCCAAGGGCGAACGGCGCACCGAAGAGATTCTCCGCGCCGTCGGCCTCTGGGACAAGCGCGACGCCTACGCCCGCACGCTGTCAGGCGGCATGAAGCGCCGCCTCCTCGTCGCCAAGGCGATGGTCCACGCCCCGCCCGTGCTTGTCCTGGACGAACCCACCGCCGGCGTCGACGTCGAACTCCGCCGCCAGCTCTGGGACTACGTGAAGCAATTGCACGCCGAGGGCGTCACCATCGTGCTTACCACGCACTATCTCGAAGAAGCGCAGGAGCTCTGTGACGCCATCGCGATCATCAACAAGGGCGAGGTCATCGCCTGCGAACCGACCGAGCGCCTTGTCGGGCGCCTTGATCAGAAGACGCTCGTCGTCCTGCCCCAGGCCGAGATCACCCGCCTGCCCGAGAGCTTCGGCGATGTCCACATCGCGCGCCGCCCCAACGGCGCGGTCGCCATCACCTATCGCGCGCGCGAGCACGCGGTCGAAGACTTGCTCGATCGCGTCCGCAGCGCCGGCGTCGCGATCAAGGATCTGTCCATCGAAGAGCCCGACCTCGAAGACGTCTTCGTCGCCCTCACCAGCGGCCAGGCCCCCGCCTAGCTCTGGAACTTCGCCGCCGCTGCGCGGTTTTCCTCAGAAGGTTCCTCCATGACCAGCGACGCCGCCAAGACTGACGCGACCACGCCCGCCGCACAGGCGCAGTCCGCGCCGGTGAAGGGCCGCAAGCGCGAAAAGCCGCTACGCACGAAGCGCGCGCGCCGCGAAGTGCGCAATCTTGAGAGCCTGATCGACGCCATCAATGAGGAGGCCGGCAAGTCGCATCTGACGCTGCGAGAATTGCTCGAAGTCACGGGCCACCGGACCTACGGCCCGCTTCTGCTGCTGATCGGCCTGATCGCGATCTCACCGCTCACGATCGTCCCCGGCTCCACCTCGATCGTGGCCGCGCTCACGCTGCTGATCGCGGGCCAGATGGCGATCGGCATGAAGCGCCCATGGCTGCCGGGCGCAGCGCTGCGCCTCAGCTTTCCAAGCGACAATCTGCGCCCGTTCCTGGAGAAAGTGCGCCCCTGGGCCCGCCGCATCGACGTCGTGCTGCGCCCGCGCCTCAGTTTCCTGGCCTCGCCGCCGTTCGTCTACCTCATCGCGCTTTTTGTGCTCGCCGCGGCGATCATCACCTTTCCGCTTTCCCTTATCCCCTTCGCGCCGATCGTGCCGGGGATGGCGATCGTCCTCTTCGGCCTCGGCATCACCGCCAAAGACGGCCTCCTCCTGACGCTCGGCGCGGCCGCCCTCGCCGGCGCGTTCTATCTCGCCTGGCCGTTCCTCGCCCGCATGCTCGGCTGAGCCTGATCCGTACGCGGACGAACCATGCCGGATGACGCGAACAAGTCTGAAGGCGAAGACAGCGAAGCCCGCGAGATCGTCCTATCGGGCCCGGGCTCGTTCGCCGTGACCGTCGCCGGCGCGGCGCAATATCAGAATGTCATCGCCGCGGCAGGCGAACGCGACGCCATCATCGACGCCGTCCTCGTGCTCGAAGATTCCAATCCCTACGATGACCACGCCGTCGCTGTGCGCATCGCCGGCGAACGCGCAGGCTACCTCTCCCGCGCCGACGCCCGCCGCTACCGCGCCGACCTCGCCGGCGCCGGCTGCCCCCGCGCAACCGTCCGCTGCCGCGCCAAGATCGTCGGCGGCTTCACCCGCGCCAGCGACCGCACGCACTACGGGCTGAGGCTGGACCTGCCGGAATTCTCAAGCTGAACCGAATTCCGCTTGACCGATATCAAGCAATGGGCGCCGAGCCATAACGATTGTCCCCGCGCTCTCCTGGCGCCGCGACGAGCCAGATCGCCGCCACAAAAATCGGCGCAGCAAGCGCGGCGCCGAGCCACGTGTTGTTCAAGGAATTGCCCCACGCAAACTCAAAGAGGCACAGGAGCCCCACGTAGGCGAATACGGCGCACATCCAGGACGCGGACAGCCCCAGGTCGTGGAGGCGTCGCGCTACGAGTGACGCCATCGCAGCCCATGCCGGCACGTGCGACACCGCCACCGCAAGATAGAATGTCTCGTCCCCGCGCCACGCCCCTGTGCCCGGATCGCGATCAAGAAACGTGAACACCAGCGCCATCATGAGCAGCGTTGCGAACAGCTCGACGGCGAAGGCCAGAACGAGCAGCTGGCCGCCGCGAATACGGCCATCCCATCGAAAGAGAAACTTGATCCAACGCACGCCGTGCTCACACACTTCGCTTCAGCTGGAAATGTCGGCCCCAACTCGGCAGCCGCAATGCGCACCGCCAACACCGCGCCGAAAAAATGGTGCCCAGAAGAGGACTCGAACCTCCACGGTGTTACCCGCCAGTACCTGAAACTGGTGCGTCTACCAATTCCGCCATCTGGGCCCCCGCACGCCGGGGCGATCGCCCCCACGCGTCAGGAAGCGAGGCATGTAAGCGAGCGCGCTTGAAGGGTCAATGAACTTGCCGCGCCGCCGACCGGGTTCGGCGCGCCCTTCCCCCTCGGGGGGAAGGGTAAGATGGGGGGCGTGCAGGATGCGCCTCGGACCAAGCCGCTGGCGCCGCCTATCTCGCTGGCCCTCCCCCTACCCGTCGCCGGCAAAGGACGCGCCGAAGCGCCCCGGTCACGCCAATCGGCGCGCCTCCACGTTGGGGCCTCCGTCGCCCCGCAGGCGCGCCCTATAACGGCGTTCTGCAATCGTCCGTCCGGAACGTGCGTCCCTGCGCCTGCAGGGCCGCCTTGAACGCCTCCACCGCCGGGCTCCCCCAGCACGGCAGCAGCGGCACGGGCGCCACGTCCTCCGCCGCCGAGAGCGCGACGAGAAACGCCGTCACGTTCGCGGCCGCGGCGCGGTTGATTGCCCGGGCCGCGCGGTCGCGCCCGTCGCGCTCGCGTCGCGCCTGCGCGATCCCGCCCGCATCGCCGCGCCGCGCGCGCGCCGCGGCGCTGTCGCTGGCGAACGGCGTGAAATTGAGCGGATTGACGATCTCGGCGCCGACCGACAGCGGCCCGATCACCAGCGACGCGAGCGTCGCATAGCGGTAGATCTCCCAGAACTCGTTCCAATCGCCCTGGGACCATTCGTTGTAGTCGATCGGATCCCACCATTGGCCTTGATGGCCGTCCCAGAGATCGCTCTGCCCCACCACGGTCGGATCGAAATCCCAAAAGAGATCGAACGCCGCGAGCGGCACGCCGGCATGGTTGACCGCGCGGATCAGCATGAGGCTGCGCTGCGTGCCGCGCCGGAGATCGTCTTCGTTCGGCTTCAGGAACGCCGCGCGTCCGGCTGTTGCTGTCCGATGCCGGAACACCTCCCGCCCCGTTGCACGCTCGACGATCACGTACGTTGCGCCGAGCGCGGCGTGCATGTCGGTTCCCACGCCCGGCCCCCGCGCGTTGTCGACCGTCACCTGCAACCCATAGCGCGCGCGGACCGGCGTCCTGGCCTTGAGCCCGCTGGCGCTCAGCGCGCGCTCGATCAGCGGCCGCATCACGCTCTGGTTCGGCTCGGCGAGGACGTACGAATGCTGCGAGACCCCGTCGATCCAGTCGAGCGCCACCGCCCCGCGCAGCTCGTGGTGGTCGGGGAAGAGGATGAGGGCCTGCGCTGCGCGCGGCGGCGCCTGCAGCTGCCGCGCCTCTTCGCGGCTGGCGACGCACCCGGCGAGCGCTGCCGCCAGGGCCGGGACCAGAATCAACCGCATCAGCATCCTCCTCACTATAAGTTGAGGGACGAGGCTTAAGGAACCGAAAACCCGGCCGGGGAGCCCCACCAAGCCCCCGCGCTTCTCACGCACAGCGATTTGCCGTAAGCGCGGACCCATGACCCGCAAGCTTTCCTTGACCGTCGAGGGCAAGAACGTCGCCGTCTACGTCCACAAGGGCGACCTGCCGGCCGACGCCTCCTTTGTTGGCCCGGTTGCGGTCGATTGCGAAGCGATGGGCCTGGCGCTTGGGCGCGACAGGCTTTGCCTCGTCCAGATTTCCGACGGCGGCGACGCGGTGCACCTCGTCCAGATCGCGAAGGAAACGCCGGCGCCGCGCCTGCAGGCGGTGCTGGCGGATCCCGACACGCTCAAGATCCTGCACTTCGCGCGCTTCGATCTCGCGCTCATGCGCCATCAGCTCGGCGTGATGGCGGCGCCCGTCTATTGCACCAAGATCGCCTCGCGCCTTGCCCGCACCTACACTGATCGTCACGGCCTGAAGGACGTCGTGAAGGAACTTCTCGGCCGCGACGTCTCGAAGGACCAGCAGAGCTCGGATTGGGGCGCCGACCAGCTGAGCGATTCACAGGTCGCCTACGCCGCCGCCGATGTCGTGCATCTCCATGCGCTGCGTGAGAAACTCAACGCAATTCTCGAGCGCGAAGGGCGCATGACACTGGCGCAGGCCTGTTTCGACTTTCTCCCCGCCCGCGCCGAACTCGATGTCGCCGGCTGGCCCGAGATCGATATTTTCGCCCATTCATAAGCGAAATCCGCGCCGGCAGGGCCGACGCGGATCGCAGTGCTCAGCACTCTCAGCAATCGATCGGCCCGATCAGGAGATCGCGCCGGAGATGATCTGCGTGTGCGCGTTGCGGTTCACCGCCCAGGCTTCTTCGTTCGAACGCGGATCCATCGGCAGCTCTTTGCCGTTCGACGTCGTCTCCACGCGCGCGGCTTCCACGCCGAGCGAGACGAGGTACGCGCGCGCCGCATTCGCCCGCCGCGACCCGAGCGCGAGGTTGTACTCGCGTGTCCCGCGCTCATCGCAATTGCCTGCAAGCAGCACCCGCACGGACGGATAGCGCCGGAGCCATTGCGCCTGACGCTCCAGGATCGAGCGCGCCTGCGGCGAAAGATCGGCGCTGTCGAGCGCGAAGAACACCCGGTCGCTGCCGGCCTGCACCCGGAAGTCTTCGATTGATCCGGGCGCGGGCCCGCTCGGCTGCTGCGGCTGCACCGCGGGCGGCGTCTCTGTCGGCGGCGCCACCGGCGTCTCGGTCGCCCGGCGGCTGGCGCAGGAAGTGGCGGTGAGCGCGGCGGCCGTCAGCGTGGCCAGCAAAGCGAACTTGCGCATGAACGTGATCCCTCTTGATCTTGTGTCCCGCACGGCCGGCCGTGCGGTCCGTAAGGCGTACCCCCGTACGCGCGCGAGTCTACGGCTCGACACGGAGTCTTTCAACCGAACGCGCCGTTAATGTGGCGAATCCGACCCAGAAGAAAGCGCCCCCGCGGCCCGTTTCGCAATCGCGACAAACCCGTCCACGTTTTGACAAACTCCTCCTCCTAAAGCCGAGTCGGTCGATTGGTGAGCGAGAGCGGGCGGGGGCGTCTGCCGGCGCGGATGGCGAAGCTGAAGGATTGTTATGGAAGGCGAAGCAGCGCCGGCTCTGAACCCGGACATCACGCTCTGGAGCTTGATCGTCGACGCCGACCCGGTGGTGAAGGCGGTGATGCTCGTGCTCGCCATCGCCTCGCTATGGACCTGGGCTGTCGCGGTCGACAAATGGCTTCACTTTGGCGAGATCGAAGGCAAGGCGCGCGCGTTCGAAAAGGTGTTCTGGTCGGGCCAGTCGCTTGAGGAGCTGGACGATCGCTATTCGGACCGTCCGCGCGACGCGTTCGCCCGCGTCTTCGCCGCCAGCGCCCGCGAGTGGCGCGACCTGCGCCGCGGCGGCCAGATCAGCCCCGCCGCCGCCGACCTGATGATCGACCGCTGCGACCGGCTTATGCAGGCGCAGATCGCGCGCGAACTTGAACGCGCCGGCCGCGGCTTCGGCGTTCTCGCGAGCGTCGGCTCCGCGGGCCCCTTCATCGGCCTGTTCGGCACCGTGTGGGGAATCATGAACGCGTTCACATCCATTGCGAACGAACAGCAGACCTCCGTCGCCGTCGTCGCGCCGGGCATCTCTGAAGCGCTTCTCGCCACGGCGCTGGGCCTGCTCGCCGCTGTGCCCGCGGTGATCTTTTACAACAAGTTCACCGGCGATCTCGACCGCTTCGCCGATCGGCTCGAAGGCTTCGCCGATGAAGTCCTGGCGCGGCTCTCGCGTCGTCTCGGCGAGCGCGTGTGATGGCGCGCCGGCGCCGCTCGCGCAGGCTGAGCGCGCACGGCCGCGTCAGCCGCAACGCATCCATCAACGTCACGCCCTTCGTCGACGTGATGCTGGTTCTGCTGATCGTCTTCATGGTCACCGCCCCGCTTCTGACAGTCGGCGTCGAGCTCAACCTGCCGCGCACCCAGGCGCGGCCGCTCAATCAGGCGGTTGAGCCGCTCACGGTTTCGTTGCGCGCTGACGGCGCGCTCTTCCTGCAGGAGACGCCGGTGGAGCTGGAGACATTGCTGCCGCGCCTCGATGCGATTGCCGAGGCCGGCTACGACCAGCAGATCTACGTCCGCGCCGATGCGGCGGTGCCCTACAACGCCTTGGCCCAGGTCCTCGCCTCGATGAGCGGCGCCGGCTACTCGCGCGTGTCCCTCGTGACCGACACGCTGGAACAAGGCGGCCGCACCCCGGCCCGCGCGGCGCGGGGGTCCGCCCCCGATTCCGCCAAACAGAAGTGCGAGGAGGCGCGCTGCGTC
>WGOB01000016.1 GCA_016124255.1 Alphaproteobacteria bacterium
CCGGTCGCGGCGCTCCTGCTTTCGTCCGTTCTCGGATCGATCCTGCTCTTGACCAACGCCGCGCGCGGCTTCATGGGCGCGTTCACCTTTCTCACCATGATGGCGACGGTGACGGTGCTGGCGCCGCTTCTCGTCGCCGCCGCTGCGGAGCTGCGCGCATCCTGGCGCGCGGCGCGCGGCTGGGCTGCGGTTGCAGCGCTCGCGGGACTTTATTGCTTCCTCGCCATCCTGGGCTCCGGCCTTGAAGTAATCTTGTGGGGCGCGGTGCTGCTGGTGGCCGGCGTGCCGGTCTTTCTCTGGGCGCGACGGCGCGCCGCAACCGAAGCAGTGACGACATGACTCTCACCGCGCCCGCCGCGTGGTATCGCGATCCCGCGCTCTGGCCGCGCGAGCGCACGCACATCTTCGCCCCCGCCTGGCAGTTCGCGACGCATGAGAGCGCGCTCCCCGAGCCCGGCGCCTATTGGGCCGATGCGCTCGCCGGCTATCCCGTCCTGATCGTGCGCGATGAGGCCGGCGCGCTCCGCGGCTTCCACAATGTCTGCCGCCACCGCGCGGGCCCGCTCGTGCACGCCGGCGTCGGGCGCTGCGACGGCGCGCTCACCTGCCAGTATCACGGCTGGCGCTACGCGCTCGACGGGCGCCTCCGCCACGCGCGCGATTTCGGCGCCGCCGACGGCTTCGACCCGCGCGACTACGGGCTCTTCCCGATCCAGGTGCAGTCCTGGCGCGGCCTCCTCTTCGTCGCGGTCGCGGACGACGCGCCGCCCTTCGCCGACCTGATCGCGCCGATCGAACGCCGCATCGGCGCGCGCGACTGGTCCGATCTCCGCATCGCCGCGCAGCGCACGCATCCGCTGCGCTGCAATTGGAAGACCTATGTCGAGAATTATCTCGAAGGCTATCACGTGCCGGTGCTGCATCCGGGCTTGAACGCCGACATCCGAGCCGAAGAATACCAGGTTCATGTCGAAGGCCGCGTCGCGCTGCACGAAGCGCCCCCGCGCGACGGCGGCGTCTATGACGGCGTCTGGGCCTGGCTGTGGCCGAACATCGGGCTCAACATCTACCGGCGCGGTCTGATGATCGAGCGCATGGCGCCGATCGGCCATGCCAAAACGCGGCTGGATTATTTGTATCTCACGCCGAACGGCGAGCCCGTGCCGGACGAGACGCTCGCTCTATCCGACGCCGTCACCGCGGAAGATTCCTGGATCGTCGCCCGCGTGCAAGAAAACCTCGACGCCGGCATCTACACCCACGGCCGCCTGTCGCCGAAACACGAAGGCGGCGTCGCCGCGTTTCAGCGCTGGGTCGGGGAGGCGTTCGGGCTCTAGCCTTCTTTTTCTCTCTTTGTGGGAGAGGGAGACCCGCCCCCGGCCGCCGGGGGCGGAACACGTTCTCCGACAAGGGAAGAAGGCGCCGATGCGTCGAGTGCTGAAGCGCGCCTTCGCGCGCCGGTCAGCGCGCGCCGTGACGATGGGGCCTGCGTCGCATCGCCGGGGCGCGCAACAATAGATGCGCCTCTTCCCTTCCGCCGCGTTTGTCGGCAGGAAGGCGCAAAACCGAGGGGGAGGCCAGAAGCCATGAGCGACGCTGCGGCTGCGCCGAAGCATCACAAGGCGACGTCCAACGAGAAGCTGGTCATCGGCGCCTCCTCGCTCGGCACCGTGTTCGAATGGTACGATTTCTACCTCTACGGCTCGCTGGCGACCTACATCGCCGCGCACTTCTTCTCCGGCGTCAACGAAACCACGGCTTTCATCTTCGCGCTCGCCGCCTTCGCCGCCGGGTTCTTCGTGCGCCCCTTCGGCGCGCTGGTGTTCGGCCGTATCGGCGACATCGTCGGCCGCAAGAACACGTTCCTCGTCACCATGGCGATCATGGGCCTTTCCACCTTCGTCGTCGGGCTCCTGCCCGGCTATAACGAGATCGGCGTCGCCGCCCCCATCATCCTCATCCTCATGCGCCTGCTGCAGGGCCTGGCCCTCGGCGGCGAATACGGCGGCGCCGCCACCTACGTCGCCGAACACGCGCCCAACGAGAAGCGCGGACTCTACACGTCCTGGATCCAGACCACCGCAACCCTCGGCCTCTTCCTCTCGCTCCTCGTCATCATGGCGACGCGCCTTATGCTGAGCCCGGACGATTTCGCCGAATGGGGCTGGCGCATCCCGTTCCTTCTGTCGATCCTATTGCTGGCGGTCTCGCTCTGGATCCGGATGCAGCTGAACGAGAGCCCTGTCTTCCAGCGCATGAAAGAGGAAGGCGCGACATCGAAGGCCCCGCTGGCCGAAGCGTTCGGTCGCTGGCCGAACGCACGGCTCGTCATCCTCGCGCTTTTCGGCGCCGTCGCGGGTCAGGCCGTCGTCTGGTATACGGGCCAGTTCTACGCGCTCTTCTTCCTCGAACGCACCCTCAAGGTCGACGGTTTCACCGCCAACACGCTGATCGCGATTGCGCTGGTGATCGGCACGCCGTTCTTCGTCGTGTTCGGCTGGCTCTCCGACAAGATCGGCCGCAAGCCCATCATCATGACCGGCTGCGCCCTCGCCGCGCTCACCTACTTCCCGCTGTTCACCATGCTCACCGAAGCCGCGAACCCCGCGCTCGCGGCCGCGCAGCGCGCCGCGCCTGTGGTCGTCTACGCCGATCCAGGCGATTGCTCGTTCCAGTTCGATCCGGTCGGCCGCAACAGGTTCGACAGCCAATCCTGCGACGTGGCGCGCGCCTTTCTCTCCCGCGCCAGCGTCAGCTACACGAACGCGTCGCTGCCCGAGGGTTCTGTGGCTGCGGTGCATGTCGGCGATACGATCATCGGCGCCCCAGACGTTGCGTCCTTCTCTGGGCAGGCGCGCAGTGATGCGATCGGCGCGTTCCAGAACGAACTGCGCGCCGCGCTCGACGCCGTCGGCTACCCCACAGCTGCTGCGCCGGACGCAATCGACACGCCGCTCGTCGTCGCCATCCTGGCGCTTCTCGTGATCTACGTGACGATGGTGTACGGGCCGATCGCTGCGATGCTTGTCGAGCTCTTCCCAAGCCGTATCCGCTACACCTCGATGTCGCTGCCCTACCACATCGGCAACGGCTGGTTCGGCGGCTTCCTGCCGACGACGGCCTTCGCCATCGTGGCCGCCACCGGCAATATCTACAATGGCCTCTGGTATCCGGTCTTGATCGCCGCCGCCACGCTGTTTATCGGGCTCTTTTTCCTGCCGGAAACGTCAAAGCGCGACATTGACCAATGAAAGTCACAGCGCCGCCAGGAATGCATCCGCATCCGCAGCGATCTCGGCCCTGCGCGCGTCGTCCATGCGGTCGAGCACACGGTACATCGGCGACATGCGCGGATTGCGCGCCAGCCGGTCACGATGACGCGCCAGAAAATCCCAGTAGAGATAATTGAACGGACACGCCTTCGGTCCCGCCTTCGTCTCAACATCATAAGCGCACTGCCCGCAATAATCCGACATGCGCTTGATGTAGGCGCCGCTTGCCGCGTAGGGCTTGGACGCCAAGAGGCCGCCGTCAGCGAACTGGCTCATCCCGATCGTGTTTGGCGCTTCCACCCATTCAAACGCATCGGCGTATACCGCAAGGTACCACTCATGCACCGCGTGCGGGTCGACGCCGGCGAGCAGCGCGAAATTGCCCGTAATCATCAGGCGCTGGATGTGATGCGCGTACGCCTCGCGCTTTGTCTGGCCGATCGCCGCCGCCATGCACGCCATCGGCGTGTCGCCAGTCCAATAGAAATCCGGCAACGCCCGCCCCGCGCCAAGCGCATTGCGGCGCACATAATCCGGCCCTTCGCGCCAATAGATGCCGCGAACGTACTCACGCCAACCGAGGATCTGCCGAATGAACCCCTCCACCGCGTTGAGCGGCGCGCGCCGCGCGAGATACTCCCCCTCGGCCTGACGGCACAGCGTCATCGCGTCCAGAAGGCCCACATTGAGATACATCGAAATCACGGAATGATAGAGGAACGGCTCGCCCGCCAGCATCGCGTCCTGGTAGTCGCCGAAATGCGGCAGCGCCTCGCGCATGAAGTGCGCGGCGGCGGTCTCCGCCGCCTCCTGCGTGACGCCGAACCAGAACGGCTCCAGATCGCCGAAATGATCCCCGAAACGCGCCGCCGCCAGCGCGAGCACCGCTTTCGTCTCCCCGTCCGGTGCAAAGCGCGGCGGGCGCGGCATGAAGAGGTCAGATTTCGCAGGCTTGCGATTGTCAGCGTCGTAGTTCCAACGCCCGCCAACCGGCGCCTCGCCCTTCATCAACAAACCGGTCTCGGCGCGCATGCGCCGATAGAAATGCTCCATGCGCAGCGTCTTGCGGCCCCCCGCCCACGCAGCAAACGCCGCGTGCGAACACAGGAACCGATCATCCTCCCGCACCTCGACAGGCACGCCGAGCGCACGTCCCCACTGCGCCATGTCCGCGGCCAGCCGGTGCTCACCCGCCTCGGTGACGACCACCTGGTCCGGCTTCAGCGCAGCCGCCGCGCGCGCGACCTCCCCGCGCAGCGAACCCGTATTGCCCCGTTCGTCCAGCTTTACATAGCGAATCGCTACGCCGTCGCGCTCCAGGCGGCGCGCAAACGCGCGCATCGCCGCCAGGACAAACGCGATCTTCTTCTTGTGGTGGCGAATATAGGTCGTCTCCGCCTCGACCTCGGCCATCAGGACGACATCGCCCGCGGCATCGAGATCGCGCAGCGAGGACATCGCGCGCGTAAGCTGATCGCCCAGTATGAGCCGCAGGACCTTGGGCATGCGCTTGGTACGCAGCGCCTGGCCGCCTGGATCGTCAGTCCGCCTTCGCCGCGCGTTTGGAGAGCGCGCGCCGGATCGTGTCTCCGAGCCGCTGCTGCGAGTACGGTTTGGTGAGAACCAGCGCCTCAAGCCCGGGATCAGGCCCCTGTGCGGCGCTCAGCTCGTAGCCGCTGGCGAACACGATCGGCACCCCCGCGGCCTTCACGCGCGCGGCAAGCTCATAGCTGCGCTGGCCGTTGATGTTCACATCGAGCACCGCGACATCGAACGATCCCGTGGCGGCCTTGGCGTCCGCGTCTTCCAAAGTCGCGGCGATCACAACCTGCGCCCCCATCGCCGTGAGCATATCCTCAGCGTCGAGCGCAATCATGTACTCGTCCTCCAACAACAGCACCGAAACGCCGTTCAAGTCGCTCATCAGGGTTTCCGTTCTCACAAAGGGATACGCAGCGTGCAACGCACGCCGTGCGGCTGAAGCTCGTAGTCGCTCTCGCCGCCCAGATCATGCACCACAGCATTCTGGATAAGACGCGTGCCGAAGCTCCGTTTCACCTGCGCCGAGGCGAGAGGCTCGGTAAGTTGCTCAGTCCAGGTGAACGTCAGCCGCCGTCCGTTCTTGTCTTCCTGCACGGCCCAATCGACGTCCAAGCCGGCGCCGCGCTCGCTGAGCGCGCCGTACTTCGCGGCGTTTGTGGCAAGTTCGTGCACTGTCATGGTGAAACTCAGGGCGTGCTTTGGCGGCAAGAGCACGACCGGGCCGGAAATCTTGATCCGCTCCGCATGCCCAAAGGGCGACAGCTCTTTCTCCAAGATCGCAGTGAGCACCACGTTGCGCCATTCCTGCTTGGTCAGGAGGTCATGCGTCGCCGCGAGAGCGCCGATGCGGCGCTTCAGCGTATCCACGAGATCGTCGCGGTTGCGCTTCGACGACGCGGTTTGGTTGACGATCGATGCGACGGTGGCGAGCGTATTCTTCACCCGATGCTGGAGTTCATCCATCAGCCGCCGCAGCTCGCTCTCCAGACGACGCAGCTCCGTCACTTCCTTGATCACGAGTCCGGCGGCGATCACGACGCCATCCTCTGTGTATGGGTAAACGTCGATGAGGAAATCCCGTCCCGTCTCCCCGCCGAGGCGCGCCCGCGCTTCGAAATTCACGATCTCGCTCGCCATCTGAAAGACGTCGACGATAGGCCCCTCAAGACGGTTCGCCAATTCCGGGCTCACGTCTGCAAAGCTTCGTCCCGCTGAGCTCGCCTCGTCGCTGCTGGTGAGGTCGAGGAAATTCTGGTTGCAACGCAGGATGCGGCGATTGCGGTCCACCAGCGCCATGCCGACGGGCGCGGTTTGATAAAGGCGGATGATCTCCTCGCTCTGCTGCCGCGCGAGATCGACATTGCGGGCGAGGTCCGCCTGGGTCTGGCGAATTTTGGTGACGTCGGAAAACACCAGCACAACGCCGGTAATTTCATCGTTAAGGTCGCGATAGGGCAGTGCGCGAAGCACATACCGTTCTTCGCCTTCCTTGACGATCGCTTCTTCCTCCACCGGCTCTCCCGTGCTTTTCACACGCTCGAACGCGCTTTGAATTTGCGCATGATCCACGCGCGTCACCACGTCGCCCAGCGGGCGACCGATATCGAGCTCCTGGTCATGGAAGCGGAAGAGTTCACGCGCGGCTGGCGTGAAGCGCCGAATTTGCGTGCGCAGATCGAGAAAGAGCGTCGGCACCCGTGTGCTCTCGATGAAATTTTGCAGATCGCTGTTGGCGCGCGCCAGCTGATCGACTTTGTGCTTCAACTCTTCGTTGACGGTGGCGAGTTCCTCATTCGCCGACTGGAGTTCCTCGTTCATCGACATCATTTCTTCGTTTGAGCTCTTGAGTTCCTCGTTCGAGGTCTCGAGCTCCTCCACCGTCGTGCGCAATTGCAGCCTGGCGTCGTCAAGGTCCTGCTCCAAGCGCCAAGTGCGGTCGTCTTCGGATTGCGCGTCGAGGACCGCCTCAAGATCGCCCGGCGCTGTGCGGCTCTCCTGGAACACCAGCAGCGTCTTCAGATCGCCGAGCGGATCGGCGCTGATGTCGACGAGGATCGCCTCGTCATCACTGGTCGTCGCCTGGACGTCTCGCCGCGTCGCGCGTTTGCCGCTCTCGCGCGCGCCCTCAAGCACCGCCCGGATGGCGGGCCTGAGGCCGCGCCGGGCAAGATCGGCGATGTTCGTCGAGGGCGCGCCAGGCGCAAGCTCAAGAAATCGGCCGGTGCGGCTCGACGCGTGCACGACCTGGTTGTCGGTGTCGAGCACGACATGCGCGGGCGCGTATCGCTCGATGATGCGACGCGACGCAAGGTCCAGAGGCGTGCGCGGCTGGCCGGCGTCTTCACGAGCGAAGGCCGCGCGCCCAGGCAGATCGACGCTGAGCGGCATAGGCACGGTGTGGCGCAGCGCGCCGCGGCGCCGATAGACCCGCGCCTGCTGATCGACCGGTTCGAAAATGTCTTCCCTCCCGCCGGCGTTTTCCGCCGAACCGAGAAAGAGCCACCCCTGCGGCTTCAGCGCATAGTGGAATACCGGGATGAGCCGCTGCTGCAGCGCGCCGCTCAGATAAATCAGAAGATTCCGGCAGGAGAGCAGGTCGACGCGCGAGAAGGGCGGGTCCTTTAGGATGTTGTGACTGGAGACGCGCACCATGTCGCGGATCGACTGCGTAAGCACGAGGCGATCTTCGGAGGCGTAGAAATAGCGGTCGAGCAGCGCCAGCGGCACGTCGCGCAGCGCGGTGGCGGGATAGCGCGCGGCGCGCGCGATCTCCAGCATCGTCGCGTCAATGTCGGTAGCGAAGATGTGCACCGGCGGACGGGGGTGGCGCCCTTCCAGCGCTTCGGCCAGCAGGATAGCGATGCTGTAGGCCTCCTCGCCGCTCGAACAGCCGGCCACCCAGATGCGCACGGGATCATGTGCGCCTTTGCCGTCCAGGATCTGCGGGATAATAATCCGGCGCATGACGTCGAACGCTTCAGAGTCGCGGAAGAACGAAGTTACGTTGATCAGGAGATCGCGGAACAGGAGCTCCGGCTCATCCGGGTGATCCCGCAGGCGCGCGAGATAATCGTCCGGCGCCATTGCGCCCACGACCTGCATCCGGCGCTGGATCCGGCGCAGCATCGTGCTTCGCTTGTATTGGCTGAAATCGTGGCCGAGCTGCCGGCGCAGGATTTCGCAGACGCCGAGCAGAAAGTCTGAGACGTCCGTCAGCGTCACCACGCCCGCGTGCCGACGCGAAAAGTACGCCCGCACCGCCTCGGGCATCGCCTGCACGCTCAGCACCTTGTCCACCAGGCCGGTGGCGACGGCGCTGTTGGGCATGCCGTCATATTTGGCGGTGGCCGGGTCCTGCGCAAGCGTCAATCCACCCGCATCTTTCACGCAGCGCAGCCCCTCTGCACCGTCGGCGCCCGTGCCGGAGAGAACGATGCACGCAGCGTTCGCGCCCTGGTCCGCCGCAAGACTGCGAAAGAATACGTCGATCGGGCGGCGGTAGCCCCGCGGCTCCGCGAAATCGGTCAGCTTCAGCCGGCCGCCTTCGATGGTCATGCTCGCGTTCGGCGGGATGAGATAGACGTGGTTCGCCTCGACCTCATCGCCGTTTTCAGCCTGACGAACTGGCATGCTGGTGCGCCGGCGCAAGAGTTCCGCCAGCATGCTTTCGTGGTTCGGATCGAGGTGCTGCACCAAGACATAGCCGACGCCCGCATCGGGAGATGCGGCTTCCAGAAACGCCTGGAACGCCTCAAGCCCGCCTGCCGACGCCCCGATGCCGACGATCGGGCGCCCCTGCGCATCCGCGTCAACGTTCAGCTCAGGAAGGAACGCACTCTCGTCACCCAATCGGTCGTGGTCTTGGTGGTCATGATGTTCTTGCGACATGAGGCCCGCTGAGACTTCTCCAGAACGCCGGGCCTGACGCAGATGCGAATTCCCGCCATTGGGCTCAACAAGCGGCCCGCCCAAAAGTTCCTAGCCGTCGAGGACGCTGCGCACCTTCAAGGCGAGCTGGTCGATCGTGAACGGCTTCTGGAGGAAATTCGTCCCCGGATCGAGGACGCTGTTGTGCACGGCGGCGTTGCGCGTATAGGCGGTTGTAAAGAGCACTTTAAGGTCAGGCCGCCGCTGCAGCGCGATTTCCGCAAGCTGGCGCCCGCTCATCTCCGGCATCACCACATCCGTGAACAACAATGCGACATCAGGCGTCTCCTCCATCACTTTGAGCGCTTGAGCGCCATTCGCGGCGGCGACGACCATGTAGCCGAGTTCCTTGAGCGCCTCGGTTGAATAGGCCCGCACGCGCTCCTCGTCCTCCACCACCAGCACCAATTCGCTTGGCGTGGCGTCGTGGGCGCGCACAGGCGCAGCAGGCGCCGCGTCGACGCCGCCTTCGCCGTAATGGCGCGGCAGGTACACCTTGACCGTCGTGCCGTGCCCTTCCTCGGAATAGAGCTTCACATGCCCGCCCGATTGGCGAACGAATCCGAACACTTGGCTGAGGCCGAGGCCAGTGCCCTTCCCGACAGCCTTCGTCGTATAAAAAGGGTCGAAGGCGTGAGCGATCACGTCGCTCGACATGCCCACCCCAGTGTCGCTGACGGCAATCAAGACATACTGCCCTTCGGGCACATCGAACTCGCGCGCCGATGTGGCGTCGATCGCCGCGTTGCCCGTCTCCAGCGTCAGCTTGCCGCCTGCCGGCATAGCGTCGCGGGCGTTGACTGCAAGGTTGAGAATCGTGCTCTCGACTTGAACCGGGTCCGCGAACGTGCGCCACAGCCCGGCTGACAGCACCGTCTCCACCTGGATGTGATCGCCCAAGGTGCGCGACAAGAGCTCGGTCATGGATTTGACGAGCGTGTTGGCGTTCAGCGGTTCGGGCGCCAGCGGCTGTTGGCGCGAGAACGCCAGCAGCCGCTGCGTCAGGCTCGCCGCACGCTGGGCGCCGTCCATCGCCGCTTCGATGAAGTGCGCAATCTCGGCGTCGCCGCGCTCAAGGCGCCGGCGGCTGAGATTGAGGCCGCCGATGACGACCGCGAGCATGTTGTTGAAGTCGTGCGCGATGCCGCCGGTCAATTGACCGATCGCTTCCATCTTTTGCGCCTGCCGCAGCTTCTCCTCGGCGCGCGTTCGTTCGGCGACCTCATTGGCGACCCGCTGTTCGAGCGTCGCGTTCAGCTTCTCCAATTGTTCGAAGAGGCGTGCATTATCGATCGCGATCGCCGCTTGCCCAGCCACCCCCATGATCAGCGATTCATGCTCAGGCTTGAACACGCCCGAGCGCGGATGGCCGAAGAAAAGCCCGCCCAGCACCTCTCCGGATCGCGAGACGACCGGCGCTGCAAGGTAGGATTTCACCGGCAGATGCCCCTCAGGCATGCCGTTGTGCGGCGGATTGCGGCCATACCGCGCATCATCGAGGATGTTGTTTGACCGCACGACGCCGGACCCGCTGAAGGTGGGGTGGAACACCTCTGTCGCACGCGGCATCGTGAACGCGGCGAACGCCTCGTGTGCGGCGCCGGAAAGTGCATAGAGCGTGTATCGGTCGCCCTGTTCGTCGGTAAGATTGTAGAAAAACGCGCCGAACTTCGCGCCCGTCAACGCCACGCTGCGGTCGACGATCATCTGCACGATGCGATCCGCCTGCAGCTCGACCGCGACATCTGCGAAAACGCCGTTCAGGGTTTCGAGGCGCTGCTTTTCCTGGCGCAGAAGACCCTCGGCGCGCGCGCGCTCCACCGCAGCCCACGTGCGCTCGGCGACGTCCTCCACGAGCGCACGTTCCTCACGCGTCCAATTCCGCGGCGTGGCCTGATGAACATAGAGCGCCGCCGTGAAACGGCCGTCCTTGATGAGCGGCGCAGCGATCGAGGCGCGCAAATGTCCAACGGCGCCGTAGGCTGCGACGGACGCGCTTGTCCGATCGTCGGTATGGGTGTCGTTGACGACGATGGTCTCGCCTGCGCGGAACGCGGAGACGATGCGATGCGGGAAATCATCCATGCGCACCGAGCCCGCCATGCTCGGCATGTCCGATGTCCAGTCCGAGGCGACGCTCAGGCGTCTGGCGTCATCGTCGACGTGAGCGTAGCCGCAGCGCCCCGCGCCAAGGCGTTTGCCGAGCGCTGCGCACGCCACCGCCGTCGCGTCCTCCGGTGAAGCCGCCTCGCGCAACCGATCGCTCAGCGCATCGAGGAAGGCGCGCTCATCGGCATAGTCGCGCAACGCGCGTTCAGCCAGTGCGCGCTCGGTGACGTCCGTCGCCTGGACGAAAATGCCGTCGACGGCGCCGCCGGCGTCGCGCGTGGGCTGATAGATGAAGTCGACGATCCGGGTCTCGCGCTCACCGTGGCGAAAGAGTTCGACCGGCGCGCCGAGACCGATATAGGGCTCTCCGGTCTGATACACGCGGTCGAGCAACGCGATGAAGCCCTGCGGCACGACTTCGGGAAGCGCCTCCGCCACCGGCAGCCCGACGATGTCGGGCCTGTCGCCGACGAGCGCCATGTACGCCGCGTTGGCGATTTCGAAGATATGCTTGGGCCCGCGCAGCACCGCGATCGCGCCGGGCGCCTGCGCGAAGGTCTCGCGCAGGCGCTCGGTCTCCGCGACATGCGCGCGCTCGGCCATCACTTTGGCCGTCGTTTCATGGCCTTGATTGAATACGCCGAGCACGCGCCCTGAATCATCGAGGATCGGGGTGAAGCTGTAGTTCCAGTAGGTCTCACGCACCTGCCCGCCACGGACCATCGGCAGCATCTCATCATATGTGGAGACGCCTTCGCCCTGGCGAAGCACACGTTCGAATTGCGGGCCGACCACATCCCAGATGTCGGTCCACACTTCGCCGGCGGAGCGCCCCAGCGCCCACGGATGACGCTCCCCCGGCACCGGCGACCACGCGTCGTTGTAGAGCAGAAGGAGATCCTGCCCCCAATAGATGGCGGTCGGAAAACTCGAGTTCAGGCAGATCGCAAGGGCGGTGTGCAATTCGTCGGGCCAGTGATCCGGCGGTCCCAGCGGATGCGAGCTCCAGTCGAACGCGCGAATGCGCGCGCCCATATCCCCGCCGCCGCGCAGCGAAGCCCGGGCGGCGCGCCCGTCAGCCACGGACCCAGGCCAATCCGCGGGGTTTTGTTTTCGCAACTGACGGCGCCATGCCCACCTCTGCGGAGAGTAAATGCCCGACGAAGTGTTCGGTTCCCGCCCGCGTTGACAACGCCTCAGGGCGCGGCCACGCTGCCCGCGACGGTCCCTTCCCGCGAAGGGCGAAGAGGGAATGCGGTCAAAGCCGCAGCTGCCCCCGCAACTGTGCGCGGAAAGCGCTGGTCCATCGCCACTGAAGCGTGCTTCGGGAAGGCGGGCCGGCGCGCCTGATCCGCAAGCCAGGAGACCTGCCGTCGCCAGACCAAGCGTCGCCGGGCGGGGCCCCTCGGCGGCGGCTGCGCTCCTCGCGGCGCTTCCCTCCTGATCGGGCAGGAGGCGGATTGGGTCTGCTGTCTGCGGACCGCGGCGATGAGTTTCTTCCAGATCCGTCAGCCCGGCGTTCGCTGATGTGGACGCGCCGCGCCATCGCCGGAGCGGCTGCGGGCGCTTGCCTGCCGGGCGGCGACGCCCCACGCCGGGTCGTGTCGCTCAATCCGTGCTTGGACGTGATCCTCGTCCACATCGCGGACCGCACCCAGATCGCAGCGCTCAGTCACTATGCGCGGGACGCGTCGAGCTCGACCATCGCCGATATCGCCCGAACGCTGCCGTTCACGTATGAGAGCGCCGAAGAAATCCTCTCGCTCGACCCTGATCTCGTGCTCGCGAGCACGCATTCGGCGCTGGCGAC
>WGOB01000070.1 GCA_016124255.1 Alphaproteobacteria bacterium
GCCTCCTTCACATCGTCGATCCGGGGCCGATCATGCGGCGCACGGTCGAGCATGGCGCGCGTCAACGGCTCGAGTTCGTCCCAAGGCGGCGGCAGCGCGATGTCGAGCGCCCCGCCCTCAATCAGCGCTTCGCCGACATACGCGCTGGCGGCATCGGCGATGCGTGGTTTGCGCCCGGTCAGGTATTCGTGGAAGAGGATGCCGAGCCCGAAAATGTCGGCCGCGCAGGTGAGCGCGCGCGCCTTGAACGGATCGGGATCGAGCACGTAGAGAAACGCTTCCGGCGCCGCATAGGGCGGATCAAACACGAATTCCTCCGGCGGAATCGGCGGTTCGGACGTGAAATAGGAATCGTCGAAATCGATCAGCGCCGCGGTGAGAAGGCCGCCCGCACGGGCGCGAATGAGCACGTTGTCGGCCTTGAGGTCGCCGTGCACGATGCCGCTCTTGTGCAAGATGCCGAGGCTGTTCACCGCGGAGCGGAGGATGATCAGCTGCATCCCCGGCGCCAGCGTGTGCACGCTCTCCGCCGTCACGCCGCGCGAGTCGATCTTCTCGGTGACCTTGTAGTAGCTGCCCTCGAACTGGAAGAAGTCGATTGGCGCGATGAGGTTGCCGCCTTCGCCGAGCTGGCCTTCGAGCGCGGCGAGAATGCGGTTCTGCCGCGCTTCGAACGCCGCGCAACGCCTTCGCCGGCGCTCCAGCGTTTGCGCGCCGCCCAATTGTCCAGGCGTCACCGGTTTCGGCGAGAGGAAGCGCTTGATGAAATAGACCTTGCCGCCCTTGCGCGCGAACGACCATTCCCCGCGCCCGCCGCCGGCGGTGGTGAAGTTCTGCATCACGAGGTAGTCGCCGATAAGCATCAGCGGGCCTCGCGTTTCTGCAGCGCGGACGGCGCCGGCGGCGCGAAGCGCTCATACTGCGCCTGGTAGCGCGCCCACAGCGCGGCGCGTGCGCCGTCGCCTTCGCCCAGCGCGGCCAGTTCAGGCTTCAGCCGCGCCTCGTAGGCGGCGCGTGCAGCCGCGTGCACATCGGGCCATCCGCCATGGGCGCCGGCAATCGCAATCGCGGCGTCGTCCTGGGCGGCGCCCTGGATCGCCTCGCCGAAACGCCTCAGCGCGGCATGCCAGTCCGGCGCCGCAGCCAGCGCCTCGACAAGCGCCAGTTCAAACTCCATGGGCGAGGCGCTGCTTTGGAAAGCGCCGTCGGTCGCGGCGAAGAAGAGGCACGGCTCGTCGATCGACACCGTGTGCAACTCGACGAAATAGTCGATGTCGGGGGAAACGAAGTTCGACATCGGCGCATCGGCGGAAAGCGAAGCGAGCGCGTCCAGGCTCTCGTGCGCGTGGTCTCGCGTCAGCTGCGCCAGACCGTGATCGTGTGTCCAGACATAGGCGCGGCTGTCGCCGGCCCAGAGCGCGGAGAGCGTTGTCCCCAGAGGCGCCCCAGTTTCGGCGAGCACGACGCACATTGTGGTCGGCAGCCGGCGCGTCAACGACCCCCTCAGCGCGGAGTCGCGATCCACGACGCCGGCTTGCTCAGCGAAGTTCAACTTCAATTGCTTTTCCAGCGCCGCGCGCACGGCGCCGGGGCCGGCCCATGCGTCGTCGTGTTCGAAGCCGCAATCCTGCAGCGCCTGCACCGCCACCTGCCGCGCAAGATCGGCGGCGTAGCGCGCTGCGCTGATCTCGCGCCCGCCAGCGAGTTTCAGCGCGCGCCCGCCGGATCCGCCTAGCCCGTCGAAGACGCCCAGCGCGCAGCGTCCCGGCGCCGCGGCGAGCAGCGCCCGCGCGTCCTCGCCGCGGCCTTCGATCTTTTCGATCCAGACTTCCGCCGGCGCCGGCGCGATCGTCATGATCTCACCCCACGCTGTTGGCGATGGCGTTGACGATCTCGCGATAGGAGAGGTCGTCAAGCCCCCGTCCGGCCTTGGAGGGATACCAGATGGTGTTCTCCCAGCCGCCGTCGCCGGCGCCGAGCAGCGTCCAGGGATCCGCCTCAGGGGCGTATAAGATGAGGCGTTTCGCGGAGAAGTTGAGGTCGCTGCCGGCCCAGAGATCGGTCAGATCGTTGAGATCGTGCGGCATGCCGGGGGGATAGTTCTCCGGCGCCGCAGTGCGCGCCAGTTCCAGCGGGTGCGCGCTGGCGTCCGTCCACATCACGATGAGATGACGTTGCTTGTGGCCGGCGCGGGTCCAGTCCGACTTGATCGCCAGCGCCAGCGCTTCCAGAGCGGATTCGGGCTCGTCGCCGCCGCCATCGGCGGCCAGACCGCCGACGAAACGCTCAAAGGCGGGCCCCTCGTCCGGCAAGGTGAAGAAGTTCGACTGCTCAAGCGCGAATTCGCCGTCGCAATAATAGTCGCGGAAGGCGATGACGCGGACGCGCATCTTGGCGATCGTCTTGTCCTTTTCACGCAGCGCTGCGGCGATGTCTTCGTAGAACCGCAGCGCGTTGTGCTTTACCTGGTCCATGACCGGGAACATGCTCCCGGTGGCGTCGATGCACAGCACCATGTCGACGTGATACTCGAACCCAGCCATCGCCGCTCCTTGTGCGCCCTCTTGTGCGCCCGCGCCCTGGGGCCCTGTCCCGAGGCCTTCGGGGCATGGACGCGCGGACTGCGGTATAGGCCAGCTCCGGCGCGCCCGCGAAGAGGCGTCGGCAGCGGGCGCCCGCTCAGCGGGTGAAACCGGCGCCGCGCCAACCGTCGAGGCGAAAGCTGCATGATCCTGCAGCGCCGTCATGTTAAGGGGCTATGATACGCGGCGCAGGCCGGGGGAATGGGATCGTGGACGCGCCGAGTTTCAAATATCGCGGATTCATAAGCTACAGCCGGGCTGACGAGCCGGCCGTGCGCCGACTGCATCGGCGCCTTGAAAGATTTGCGATTCCGCCGGCGTTGCGGCGCGAAGGCGAGGCCAAACTCGGCGCGTTCTACCGCGACCGCGAGCATGCGGCCACAGCCTCGATGGTCAGCGAAGAGATCATCACGCGGATGCAGGAATCGCAGTGGATGATCGTCTGCTGCAGCCCAGCGGCGGTCGAATCCGACTGGGTGGCGGCCGAAATCGAGGCGTTCATCGCCACCCGCGGGCGCGGGCGAATCCTGGCTATCGTCCTCAGCGGCGAGCCGCGCGATGTGTTCCCGCCGATGCTGCGCGTGGGCGAGCCGCTGGTCGCGGATTTCCGGAAAGTCGCGGACGGCGACGATCTGGGTCTGCTGAAGCTCACCGCCGCGATCCTCGATGTCGACGTGGGGGAGCTCCGTGATCGGCTCGCCGGGGCAGAGTGCGGCCAGACCCGCTCCCGCACCCTGCTGGCCGGGGCTGCGGCGGCTGTGGCGCTCGTTGCGCTGGGCGCGGCCGGTTTCGCCGTGCACCAAACGCTGCAGGCTCGGGCGCAGAGCCGCGCGGCGCTCGACGTCGCCATCGGCCTGCTTGAACACGCTGACGCTGCGGCGCAGGCGGAAGCCTCGCCCGCCGCGGTCAAGGCGCTGCTCGACTTCGCCGACGATCGTCTGAACGCGCTTCTGGACGCCGCCGGAGACGGTCGCTTCGATGAGCGCCGCCTGGCGGTGCGGCTTCGTCTCGCCGAAGGCTACGGCCGCATCGGGGATGTGGAAAACCAGGGTCGCCACGCCGAAGCCGCGCTGGCGATGCTGAACGACATGGCCGATGACCGCGCCGCGGCGGTCGCCCGCGTGCGCGCGCTCTCCGTGCTTGGCGCCGCCGTCGCGCAGCAGGGTGATGAACGCCGCGCCGGCGAATTGCTGAACGACAGCGTGGAGGCCGCCCGCGGTTTGCTGCGCCTTGATCAACAGAACCTGGAAGCGCGCAGCCTTCTCGCCGGCGCCCTGCAGCGCCAAGGTGAAGCGCAGATGATCGCCGACGGCGCGGAAGCGGCGCAGCCGGCGTTCACCGAAGCGGTCGCGGCGCTGGAGTTCGTGGTCGGCCGCGCGCCCGGCGACGACGCGGCCTCGGAAAATCTCGTCGCGGCGCTCAGCGCGCTCGCCGACGCGCAGGCGGCGCAGGAAGAGCCGGGCGAAGCGCGCGCGACGATGCAGCGCGCGGTGGCGCAGGCGCGGGCGTGGTCGAGCCGGCGCCCGAACAGCCGCGAGGCGCGCGAAGCGCTTGGCCTCGCGCTGATGCGGCTCGGGCAAATCAACGCCGACGCCGGCAATTACGCCGCTGCGCGTGCACCGATGGAGGAGAGCCTCGCGATCGCGCGGGCGATCGCCGCCGCCGATCCTGCGGACTCCAACGCCGAGAGCACGGTGGCGCTGCGGCTCATGCTCACCGCCAACGTGCTCCTGGAGCTTCGCCAGGCGGCGACGCCGCTGATGGTGGAAGCCACCGACATGGGCCGCGATCTCGTCGCCCGCGACCCGGAGAATGCGGAGCTGAAGAACATGCTCGCGCGCATGCTCGCCGTGCGCGCCGCGCGCTTGAGCGCACAGGATGAGCACGAAGAGGCCCGCGATCTTTGGCGCGAGATCGTGACGCTGCGCCGCCAGCTGCGCGCGGCTGCGCCTCCGAACGCGCCGGGGCCGGCGCGCGACCTGGCGCTGGCGCTTGAACGCCTCGGCGCGGAGAGCGCCGAGATCCGTGACGCCAGCGCTGCGCTCGGCGGCTACAATGAAGCCGTCCGGGTGCGCCGCGACCTGGTGCGCGCCGATCCGGAGAATGTCGAGGCGCGCCGGTCGCTCGCGGTGACGCTGCATACGCTCGGCCTCACGCGGAAGTTCAACAACAACCCGAACGGCGCGATCCGCTCGCTCACCGAGGCCGCCGAACTGCGTCTCGCGATCGTGGAGGAGAATCCGCGTGACCGCCGCGCGGCGTTCGACGCCGCCGACAGTTTCCAGCAGGCCGCGGTGGTGCAGGCGGGCGTCAACGCCGCCGCCGCCCGGCGCAGCCTGGAGCGCGCGCGCGAACTCGTCGCGCGCCTGGTGTCGGACTTCCCGAACAATACGCGCTATGCGGACTCGCTGCGGCGGACGGACGAGATACTGCAGATCGTCAATACGAGCGCGTCGAACTGAGTCTCCGCGATCGGCTCTATCGCCTGCAGCGCGGGGTCTTGCGCGTCGTCCAGCCGCGCACGCGCGGCGTGAAGGCGATGGTGTTCGACGCTGACGGCCGCATCCTCCTGGTTCGCAACACCTATGGCGATCGCCGCGCGCTGGTGTTGCCGGGCGGCGGCGTGGGCCTGTTCGAAACGCCGATCGCGGCGGCGCGCCGCGAGGTGCGCGAAGAGACGCGCTGCCGGGTGGAGAATGTCGTCCTGTTCGGGCGCTATATCTCCACCTTCGAGGGCAAGCGCGACGCGATCTGGGTGTTCACCGCGCGGACGCACGATACGCCGATCCCCGACGGCCGCGAGGTCGCGGAAGCCGCGTTCTTCGCGCTGCACGCGCTGCCGGAGGCGGCCTCGCCGGCGACGCGCCGGAGGATCTCGGAATACTGCGGAGAGCGCGCTGCTGACAGCGCCTGGTGATGCGCCACGGTACGCCCGCGTCTATAACCTCCGCTGCAAGCAAGAGAAAGGCGCGCCCATGACGCTGACATTCTGGACCAATCCGATGAGCCGCGGCCAGATCGTCCACTGGATGATGGAGGAACTCGGCGAGCCCTACGAAACCGTGTGGCTCGATTGGGGACCAGGCGGGAACAAGAGCGCCGATTTCTTAAAGATCAATCCGATGGGGAAGGTTCCCGCCGTTCGCCACGACGGCCGCATCGTCACCGAGTGCGCCGCGATCTGCCTTTACCTCGCCGACATGTTCCCGAATGCGAAGTTGAAGCCCGCCGCCAGCGCGCTCGCCGACTATTATCGCTGGACGCTGTTCGCCGCTGGTCCGCTCGAGCATGCGGTGACCTCGAAGACGATGGGCTGGTCGGCGCCGGCCGAGCGCGAAATGACGCTGGGCTTCGGCAGTTTCGACGCAACCGTCGATGCGCTCGAAGGCATGCTCAAGGATCGTAACTATGTCTGCGGCGAGGTCTTCACCGCCGCCGACGTCTATGTCGGCTCCGCCGTCGCGTGGGGGCTGCAATTCGGCACCATGCCCAAGCGCCCCGCATTCGAAGCCTACGCCGCGCGGCTCGAAGCGCGCCCCGCCTATGCGCGCACAAAGGAGATCTGCAACGCCAGGATAGCCGAAGCGAACGCGCGTTAGCGCGCCGGCTTCGAGCGCGGCCGCGCCGGCAGCTTTGCGCGCGCCGGCGGCGGCGCTGGCGGCGCGCCCGATTCAAGCATAAGCCGCAGCGCCACCTTCACCGGATGGGGCGCGGGCACGGCGCCCGACACCCAGCGGCGCACGGTCGAGCCGTCGACCTCCAGCGCCTCCGCCAATCGCGTTTGCCATCCCCAGGGCCCGAACAACGCTTCGCCGATGATCCGGAGATCATCCGGCGTCAGCGTCCGGCCGGGCGCGAGGGAGGGCGCGAGCGATAGCGGCCTCATCCCTCAGTCCCGGAGGAAGTCGGCGATCAAGGCCGGGGCCGCGGCGTCGAAGCCCACCACGTCCATCATCCCGCCGTCGTTCGGGTCCGCGATCGAGAAGCCGTTCGACACCATGCCCACAACAACGAGTTTCGCCGCGATCCCGGTTTTCTCCCGATAGGTGTTCAGCGCCTCGGATGGATGGATTTTTCCGGCCCAGGTTTCGCTGTCAGTGTAGATCACGAATGCGTCGGCCTTGATATTGCGGTCGAGCGCATAGAGCATCGGCAGGGCGCAATCGGTGCCGCCGAAGGGCATCTCCTTCAATGTCTTCAGCACGTCGTCCAGGCGCTGCTTGGGCGAGATCGCGAGCGGCGACAAACCGTCCGTATACCCTGCAAAACGCGAGGTCGACGGGGACGCCCACGCTTGGGCGCCCGCGGAGGAGAACGCCAGCACTTGCGTCTTCGGCTCGGTCGCCACGGTGACGAGCGCCATCGCGGCGGATGCTTCGCGTGGGCTGAGCGGGGCGCCCGCCACCTGCCCGGCCGTCATCGAGCCGGACACGTCGAGCCCGATCACGATGCGCTTGTGCGACGGCTCGACCACCTCGAACGCCATGTAGAATGCATCATCGAGCGCATCGACGATCTCGCGCACCGGGGTCCACGAAAGCTTGCCGCGCAGGCCGCGCCCGCCGGCATAGGTCGCATGCGCGATCAGGAGCGCGAGCGGATGCACCCGCGCCTTCGCCAGGGCATCGGCGTTGGTGATCCGCTCCGCCACGAAGCGTGCGGCGTCGCTCATCGGCGCGAGTAGGCCCGCCGACGTCATCCGGTTGAGCGTGCGGATCATCGCATTCATCGGCATGTCCGCCAGCAGCGCCTCCCACACGATCTTGTCGGTCTGCCATTCCGGCGGCACCGCCTCGCGCGGGAGCGACGTCTCACGCACCAGCGCGGCGATCTCGTCGGCCGTCTCCAGGGTCTGCGCATGATCATGCGCGCGCACCAGCGGCGGCAGCGCGTCCGCGGGCGCTTCGCGTCCGCACATCCAGTCGAAGAGGGCGCGCCGGCTCGCGTCGCCGTCGTCCGCCTGCGGGTGCGCGAGGCGCAGGAGATCGCGGTGCGACCAGCCTTCGCGGCTCTTATACTTCACCGCCTGCAGCGCCAGCGTATCGATGGGCTTTTGGAGATACCAATCCGCCACCGCGCGCCTCAGCCCGCGGCCCCAGCCGCGGAATTCGTTCACTGCATCTGCGAACTGGAAGAGATGCGTGCCGATGCGGCACACCTTCGGCAGCGCGGCAAGCGCCGCGGCGCGCGTGGCTTCGTTGTCCGACGCCGCCGCGAGCGCCAGGGCAAAGATCGCCGGATCGTTCTTCGGCGCGCGTCCGGAATCGGAGATCTGCACGATCATGTCGACGGCGCGCGCGCCGTCTTCGGCGATGCAGGCTTGCGTCGCCGCCGCGTTCTCGCGCGTGAGCGCCCGCTCGGTCGCGTAGTACGAGCCGCCTTCGGAACCGAGGATCAGGAAGCGCTCCATGCGCTTCCAATCGTCGACAGGAAACGCGGCGCCGCCGGCGGAATTGCGGACCATGCCCGGCGCGATGTCGGTTTGCGACTGGCCCTTCAGGTGCTTGGTGTACTTTTTCGGCATCCGCGTCTCCATGAGGAAAGCACCACAGGCTTGGGATCGCTGACGAAAGTGACTGAGCTACGCGCTCTTGCGAACGCGGCGAGACTCGAACCCGCGACCTCCGGCTTTCGCCGACGCTCTAACCGATAACCGTCAGACATCGGCCCGCCGACGCTGCGCCGCAGGCGTGAGATGCGGCCCGGCCGGCCTCCAGGGCCGACCCAGCCAACGAGAACCGGACCACGCCGGCCCGCTGCGCGCGCGTGGTGTAGTGCATTATGCACTAACGCGCAAGGCCAGAGCGCGGCTCGGCGCGATCTTGCCATTCGTCCGCTTTCCCACGTTGTTCGTGTTCTTCTAATTGTTGAGGTTGGCGCCGAAAAAGCGATCGGCATGACGTCCGTCACGGCGGCTGAGGGCGGGCCGGAGCACTCTGGTCTCATCGGATCAACCGATGGGAATGGAGATGCCCATGCGCCCGCTGTTTCTCGCCGCGGCCATCGCCGGTTCGCTCATCGCCGCGCCGGCGGCCTTCGCGGTTCAACCGAACGGCCAACCGACGACCAACTTGCCGTCGAGCGCCGTCTGCACACGGATCGATTTCGTCGGCGGCGGGCACTTCTACCGCTGCACGCACAACGGCAACACGTGGCAGTGCACGGGCGAGCGGACGGGCTGCACGCTTGAAACCCAAACGCTGACGGCGCCGCCCCGCGGACTGCGTCCTCGCCCAATGCGCGCGCCGTCCGCTGGCGTCCGCGGCTGAGTCAGGGGCGTGGTGAGCGCCTGTCCTTTCAGCGGCGAACCGCTACGCCCGCGCGTCTCTGAAACTTGCTGGAATGGGGCGCTTTGTGCAGACGCGATCGTCGCAGAGCCGGCACAGAGTGCAACGCTGCAGGTCGGTCGTTTCCAAACCGTATGCGCGGGATGCCAGTCCCTTTTCAGGTCGGGAGGGACCAGACGGGAACGGGGGTGTCGAAGCCTTTGAGCATGCGGCGGCCAGCGGGTTCGCGGACGATCGCGGGATCGGCGGCCTGGTTCGCCGCGGCGTCGATCAGCACCTCGTCATTGACGGCCTGATCCGCCAGCCGCGAGGCAAGGTTCACCACCGGGCCATAGAAATCGCCGCGGCGTGAAAGGACGTCGCCGAAGGCGAGGCCGCCCCGCACCGAGACGTCGCCCGATCGAAGCGCGCGCATCAACTCAACGGCCAGCCGGCATCCGTCATTTGGGTCCAGGGCCGCAAACATGATCTCGTCGCCGATGTGCTTGATGATGCTGCCGCGGTGTTGGTGCGCGATCTCGAACGCCATGGTTTCGAAGCGGCGGACGAAGGCGGTCAAGTCGGTTGCAGTGAAGCGCCGGGTAAGCTGTGTCGATCCCACCAGATCGATGAAGCCGATGGTGTAGCGGGACAGAAGGCGGTCGGGCGCAGCCGGCATGGCCCGGCGCTGCCTGAGGGTCGCTTGCCGAATGTGGTGGATCAACAGCGGGCCGAGCATGCGCGCCAGCTCTTCAGCCAGTTCGGCGGCCATGGCGGTCGAGGCAAGATGGCGCCGGAGGCCGTCATCGCCGTCGAGAATGCGCGGTTCGACTGCGCCGACATATTCGTTGACGACTGCGTCGCTAATTCGATGCAGCGCGCTCGCGATGACGTAGAGGATGTCGTTGCGCTCGCTGGGGTCGAACAAATCCTGCGCCGCAGCTGTGAACAAGCGGATGAGGTGGTCCTCTGTTTCGCGGAACGTCACCGCGTCGGGATCGTCGATGCGCACGCCGAGGCGCCGGTAGATTTCGATCACCTCGTCGACCGAGCGCCCGCTGGCGTCGGCGAGTTGTCGCGCGCTGAGCCTTGCGCGGCTGCGGAACAAAAGGTCCGCAGCAATGCCCACGGACCCTTCGGCGAACGCGAGGGCGATCTCGTCTTCGCTCGCGCCGAGGCGACGGAGTTCGTCGACCACATATTGGTCGCGTTCATGGGATGTTGGGCGAGCCGGGCCCAAAGGCGCTCTCCTGAGCTGGGGCTGCATCACGCTGGGCTGAAAACCAATGTATCAAAGCCCGACCGCCGATCAAAGCCGCGCTTCGCCGACGCGTTCAAAGCCCCGCCAGCCGCGCGCGCACCGCGTCGAACTCCGCCAGCGTCTCGTCGAAGATCTGCGCCACCGGTTTCACCGCTTGGATGCGGCCGGCGACTTGCCCGGTCAGCGCGATGCCGGCTTCGAGGTCGCCGCCGAAATAGACGGCTTGCGTGCCCGCGAACTCGGCGAAGATGTTGGGGGAGCCGTCGTTCTCCAGCCGCGTCGTGCGTTCGGTGCGCAGCGCGCGCAGCGCAGGACCGGGGCCGCGGCGGTTGAGGAACACGGTGTCGGTCGCGTCCGCGGCGATGATCGCGTCCTTCCAATTCTGATGCACCGGGCTCTCGGCAGAGGA
>WGOB01000080.1 GCA_016124255.1 Alphaproteobacteria bacterium
GGATCGCGCGCGATCGCCGCTTCGACTTCCGCGCGTTCCGCCGCGTCCAATTCGCCGTCGGCGTAGGCCATGAGCTTTTCGAACGCGACCATCATGCGCCTCCCAACATGGCGGCCAACGCTTCGCGGCCGCGCGCAAGGCGGCTCGTCAGCGTGCCGATGGGGATGTCGAGCGCCTCGGCCGCCTCCTTGTAGGAGAGGCCTTCCACGCACACGAGGCCGATGGCGAGGCGCTGCTCCTCGGGCAGGGTCTGCATGGCGTTTTCCACAGCGCGCATCTCCAATCTCGCTTCCATCGCCCCGGCGGAATCGTCGCCCACGGTCTCGCCGGCTTCGGCCGGCGCCAGCACCTTCGCCCGTCTTCCGCGCGCGCGGACCTCGTCGATCCACGCATTCTTCAGCACCCGGAACATCCAGCTGTCGAGCCGTGTGCCCCGTTCGTATTGATCGATGTTCCGGAGCGCGCGCTCGATCGCGATTTGCACCACGTCGTCGGCGTCGGCGCCGTCCCCGGTGAGGCTGCGCGCGAACCGGCGCAGCCGCGGCAACAGCGCTACGAGCGCCTTGCGCGGGTCCGCCTCGCGGGCCGGGGCGGCGTGCTCGTCCATCGTCGACTCCCTAAACGACCAGACCCGCTCCCTTCTTCCACGCGCGAACGAAAAAAGCGCGGATGAATCCCGCCTGTTCGCGCGTTAAGAGGGGATGAGATCCCGATGCTGAACGCCAAGACCCTCCTTGCTGTTCTCGTCCTGGCGTGCGCGGCGGCGCCCGGCCAGGCGCAGGTGTCGCTGCCGCCGCTGCCGACCACGCCGGCGACGCCGCTGCCGGAGCTGCGTGCGGCGACGACCACGTTGCGCGACCTCACCGATCTGCGCCGCCTGCGCGTGCGCGAATTGCTGCGCGTCAACCGGCGCGCGCTCGAACGCGATCCGCAAGGAGAGCCGATCGTGCGCCGCGAGGCGGTGGCCTGGTCGCCGTCGCCGGAGGCGCTGGCGCGCGCGGAGGAGGCGGGCTTCGTCGTCGCGCGCGAGACGCGGTTGGAGGACCTCGACGCGCGCGTCGTCGTGCTGCGCGCGCCGCGCGGGATGTCCACCCGCCGCGCGCTGCGGCGGCTGCGGGAACTCGATCCCGAAGGCGTCTACGACTTCAATCACGTCTACACCGAATCAGGCGTCACCGGCGCGGCGTGGCAGCCTGCGCGCGGCGCCGGCGGCGGCCGCGTCGGGCTGATCGACGGCGGCGTCGATCTCGCACACCCGGCGCTGCGCGGCGCGCGCGTGGTGCAGCGCGGCTTTTCCGGCGCCGCGGCCGCCTCGACGCATGGGCTGGCGACGGCGTCCCTGCTCGTGGGGCGCGCGGATTATTTCGCCGGCGCTGCGCCCGGCGCGGAACTCTATGTCGCCGATGTGTACTGCAACGCGCCTACAGGCGGGTCGGCGGATGCGATCGCGCAGTCGCTCGCGTGGATGGCGCGCGAGCGCGTGGCGGTCGTGAACGTGAGCCTGGTGGGACCCGCCAATGCGACGCTGCGCGCGGCGATCGCGGCCATGCGCGCACGCGGGCACATCATCGTAGCGGCCGTGGGCAATGACGGGCCGGCAGCGCGCCCGCTTTATCCGGCGGCCTATGACGGCGTCGTCGGCGTCACCGGCGTGGATCAGCGAAGGCGCGTGCTGATCGAAGCGCTGCGCGGCGCGCAAGTCGATTTCGCCGCCCCCGGCGCGGGGCTTGAGGCGGCCGCGGAAGGCGGCCGTTTCGCCGCGGTGCGGGGCACCTCGTTCGCGGCGCCGATTGTCGCCGGGCTCTTGGCGCAGCGCATCGCTGCGCCGGACCGCGCCGCCGCGGACCGCGCGCTCGCATCGCTGGCGGCGGAGGCTGTCGATCTTGGCGCGCGCGGCCGCGACGACGTCTATGGCGCAGGCCTCGTCGGCGCGACGCTGAGCGATCGTTAGCCAAAAAATTTTGGAAGGTCTGCGGAAGAAACCGCCGCGCCGCGTCGTTGTGCATCCGAAGCCGGAAAGAACCCGGCCCATTCGATGGAGGACGCCATGATGATGAAGACCTTGCTCGCGACCCTTTCATTCGTCGCGATCGCTGGCCTCTCGGCGCCCGCTGATGCTCAGATCGTCGGCGGCGGATCGGTCGGCGGCGGCGTCGGCGGCGCGCTCACCAGCCCGCGCCTGCCCAACGTCACAGGGAGCGCGACGGGCAATGCGAACGGCGACGTCGGCGTCGAGTCCGGCCTGATCGGCCAAGCCGACCGCGCCGCGCGCCGGGCTGAGCGCGAGGCGCGCCGCGCCGAACGCCAGGCGCGCCGGGAGGCCCGCCAGGCCGCCGCGTCCGAACCGGCCGCGCCCAGCCCGTTGATCGATGCGGGCGGCGCGCTCTCGGGCGGGCTCAGCGGCGGCGTCGGCGCCGATGGCGTCAACGCAGACGGCGCCGGTTCGGGCGCCGGTTCCGCGCGCGTGTCGCCCCCGCCGGTCGGCGACGCGGCGCGCGGCGCCGTGCGCCGTGGCCGCAACGCCGCTCAGCGCGTGCGCAGCGAAGCCCGTGGCGCCGCCGAAGAGACCGCCGACAACGCGCATTCCACCAATGTGAACGCGAACGCCTCCGCGTCCGCGCGCGCCGACGCCAGCGCATCTTCGTCCACACCCCAGCGCTGAGGTCGCGTCCGCGTACGGAAACGGCGAGGGCCGCCCGCCCTCGCCGTTTTTTCGTCAGTTGCGGCGCGCGGCGGGGGCTTTCGCGGCGCGGCTGGCGCGCGTCTGGTTCGTCGGCTGCGCCGGCTCGACGATCGTGGCGCGCGGGGCGACGAGATCGCGGACGCGGCTGCTGATCTCTGAGCGGCTGGGCGATGAGCCGGCGTTGCAATTGTAGCTTCCGTCGCCGTTCGGCGGGCAGCAGATCCATTCGCCGCACGTGCCGTCGGAATATTTCGGCCGGACAAGCAGGTCTTCGGAACTGTTGCATTCGAAGCCTTCGCCGCCGCCGGATGTTTCAGCGCACATGTCGCGGACAAGGGCGGGGCGGGCCGCTTGCGCCGTCGACGACAGCGACACAGTCGCGCCGACGGCGCCGAGCGCGAAAGCCGATCCGATGCAGAGCGCGCGCATAGCGCCGGGGTTCGAACGCGTGTGAGCAGGCATGTCCGGTCTCCTTTACGCCGGCCTGCCGAAGGGCGGCGCCGATCGGGACAGGACGAGCGAGACTGACGCTAGAGGCGCGCCGGCGGGCGCGCCGTGCTTCAGGTCACACGCGCTTTAGTCGCCGCGGTTCTCGTCGAGCCATTTGCGCAGTTTCTGGAGCGTCGGCAGCACGCGCATGACATCAGACCGCGGGAGCGCGGCCTGGGCGCCTGCGAGGAGCGGCGAGGCCGCACGAATGGAGGCTTCCCTCGCCGCGCGACCCTGTTTGGTGAGCAAGACGCGTTTTGAGCGGCCGTCGTCGGGATCGGAGACGATGGCGACGAACCCTTTCGCCTCGAGCCGCGCCAGAGTGCTGGTCAATGTCGCGCGCGTCACCTGGAACGCGCTTGCAAGCTGCCCCGGCGTCTTGTTGTCGCCTAGACGCACACAATGATTGAGCACGGTGAACTGCGCCCGCGTCAGCCCGTGCGGGAGCACGCGCTCGAACGCCGTCCCGGCCAATTGATCGATGATGCCGATCTCGTTGAAGAAGCGGAAATACGGGGCTTCATCGGCGATCTCATGCTCGGAGGCAGGCGCCTTGGGCTTAGGCAAGGTGCGCCTCTAGCCCTCTGCGCGGGGTGGGCATGACCGGCTTTGCGTAGCCCAATCGAAACAACATCTGAACGGAGCGCCCGTTTCCGATCATGTCGTGGATCTGCCTGTAGTATTCCGCCATCTCGTCGTATTCCTGTAGCGCCTGGCTCCAGGGATGAACAGCGACGCCGAGCTCAGTCGCCTTCAGGTTCAGCCGCACATAGGCGCGGCCGGCGTTGATCTGATCGAGGCGCGCGGCGTCGTCGTTGACGATCCAGCCGAAGGCGCGTGCGGACATGGCCATGTTGCGATAGAGGTCGAGGCCTTGCTTGAACGCAGTCGACGTCGGGTCGCCGAGCGAGCGCCGATTGACCAGCCCGAACAGCTTGCCGATCGTGATCATCGGCCCTTCAAGCTCAATGCCGTCCGGGTTGGCCGCGACTTCGCCTGCGCCGAGCCGCATCAGATCCACCGATTCCTGCAGCGCGGCGGGCGTCGTCATTTCGCGCAGGTGCGCGTTCCAGGTGAGATCGCGCAGGCGCTGCGTCATCTCCGCGGCGCCGGTGACTTCAGACGATGCGCCGAACACCGCGCCGGCGGCGGCGAGCGCGCGCAGCGTTTCATCGGGCACGTCGCGCGGCTCATACACTTCCTTGTTGGAGCGGCGATCCAGAACATGCGCGAAGAGCGGGTCGGGCGATGCGGCGCCGGGCGTGAAGCGGACATGCGCGACGGGGCGTGCATCCAGCGTTTCTGCAGTCTCGCCTTCGGGAAACGTTGTGATCTCGGCGGCGTAGCCGTCCTGGGCCGCAGCAAGCCTCAGCACTTCAAGGAAAGCGCCGCATCCGATGGTGATCTGGCGATCGTTCGGATCGGTGGCCGGGAGGCGGCGATCGAGATCGCAATAGAGGGTGAGGGCGTCCTCCCCATCGAGGCTTACCCGCCAGGGCTGGCGATTGTGCGGATTGGGCGCGAGCAGGGCGTAGGAAAGCGCACGGCGGCGAAATTCCTCGTAGCGGCCCGCGTCCCGCCAGGGCTGGCGCGCTTCCTGTGAGGGGGCGCTCATCACGGCGACCCCGCCGGCCGCGCCTGCAGCCAGCACGACGCCGCCGCCGATCAGAACCAAAACGCCTCGCCGCGACGCCATGTGGGCCTCCTATGATTAGATATCAAACTATAAGTAGTTAGATATCTAATTAGAGTCAAGCCGCGGGTGGAAAGAGGCGGCGCCATCGCCTTCGGGCGCGGGGCGTGGCAGGCTGCGCGGGATGCAGGACTTGGATGCGCTCGTCATGGAGATCCGCGCGTGCCGCGTGTGCGCGGGGCGTCTGCCGCATCCGCCGCGACCGATCCTGCGCGTGCAGGCCGATGCGCGCATCCTGATCGCGGGGCAGGCGCCGGGCCGGCTGGTGCACGAGACGGGCCTGCCGTTCAACGATCCGTCCGGCGATCGATTGCGCGCGTGGATGGGGCTTGATCGCGACGCGTTCTACGATCCGTCCAAGATCGCGGTGGCGGCGATGGGGTTCTGTTTTCCTGGCACGGTGAACGGCGCTGATCTGCCGCCGCGCAAGGAATGCGCGCCGCTGTGGCGGCCGCGGCTGATGCCGCTGCTGGCGAACATCCGCCTGACGCTGCTCGTGGGCGCGTATGCGCAGCGCTATCATCTCGGCGTGCGCGCGCCGCTGACGGAGGTGGTGCGGCGCTGGCGGGATTTCGGCGATCGTGTGATGCCATTGCCGCATCCGTCCTGGCGCAACACGGGATGGCTGCGCCGCCACCCCTGGTTCGAAGCGGAGGTCGTGCCGGCCTTGCGTCGCCGCGTCGCACACGCGCTTTCGTGACCAGATGCGCCCAAACCCTGTCCCATTCCCCCGTCACCGTGGGCGCGTAGGGGAAGAGGATCGCATGAACCGCCGCACTATCCTTAGGTCCGGGCTCTTGAGCGTCGGCGGCGCGTTCGCGGCGGCGTGCGCGCCGACGGTGCAGTCGGCGCTGGCGCTGGCGACGGCGTTCGAGGAACCGAAATTCGCTGACGACGTGTTCTTTTCGTTCGATGGCGCGCCGCTTGGCCTCTCGACATGGCAGGCTGAAAGCACGCCGTGGGCGGTGGTGATCGGTCTCCACGGCATGAACGATTACGCCAACACGTTCGCGATGGCTGGGCCGTATTGGGCGGAACGCGGCGTGACGACCTACGCGTATGATGCGCGCGGGCATGGGCGCTCGCCGCATCGCGGCGTGTGGGGCGGCGAGGCGCTGATGACGGAGGATCTGCGCACGGCGTGCGCGATCGCGCGGCAACGCCATCCGAACACGCTGATCGCCGTCGTCGGTGAATCGATGGGCGCGGCGACGGCGATCGCGGCGTTCGGATCGCCGCGTCCCCCGATCGCGGACCGGCTGGTGCTGGCGGCGCCGGCGGTGTGGGGCTGGTCGAACCTGCCGGATCTCTATGCGCTGTCGCTCTGGCTCGGCGCGCATACGCTGCCGAGCAACGCGGTGACGCCGCCGCGCAACGTGGTGCGGCGCATCACGCCGTCGGACAATATCGAGATGCTGCGCGCGCTCGGGCGCGATCCGCTGATGATTTTCGAGACGCGGATCGACGCGATCTACGGGCTCGTCGGCCTCATGGAAGTCGCGGGAGACAGGATCGGCGCGCTCGCGCTGCCGACGGCGTTTCTCTACGGCGAGAAGGACCAGATCATTCCGCGCCAATCGGCGGAGCGCGCGGCGATGAGCCTGCCGCCCGGGGCGCGCACCGCGCTCTACGAAAACGGCTATCACATGCTGCTGCGCGATCTGCAGGCGGCGGTTGTGTTTGAAGACATCGTAGGCTTCATCCGGGCGCCGGGAGCGCCGCTGCCGTCAGGCGCGCCGCCCTTCGTCCGTATCCAAGCAAATCGTTAACAGGATCACGATAGCGTCCCCGCGAGTCGCATGCGTGCGGCTCCAAGGGATGGATCGTGGCGCTCGCAGCATTGTTCGACAAACGGAAGCGGGCCCAGGCGCAGGCCAGATTCCGCGCCTGGTGGGACGGCGTGGCGTATGCGCCGGCGCCGGAGGATGACGCCGGCGCCGCGGAAGCGGACGCGCAGCCGACGGCGCGCGAGCCCGCCGCTGCAGTTGCAAGCGAACCCCATCCCCGGATCGCGGCGCGGGAGCGGATGTGGGGGACTGGGCGCACACGCCCGGGCGACGACACGGCCGAGGGATTGTTGGCGGCGATGCTCAATGTTGCGCCGACGGCGCCGATCGAGGTGATGGGCGCAGGCTTGGCGGCGCCGCTTCTCAACCTGGCGCGCACGCATCAGGGCGCGATCGTGGCGCACGAATGGCGCGAAGAGACGCTGGCGCCGCTGCGCGCGGCGCTGTCGGAGGCCGGGCTCTCGGAACGCGTCAGCGTTAAGCCGATCGATCTCGACACGTATGCGCCGGCGGCGGAATCCGTCGATGCGCTGGTTAGCTTCGATGAATTCACCTACGCCGCGAACGCGCCGCGCCTCGCAGCGCAGATCACGAAGGCGTTGAAGCCCGGCGCGCCGGCGCTGATCGAGGCTTATACGGCCATTCCCAATCCCGAAATCGCGCCGGCGTTCGCCACCGGCTTCGCCGAACATCACGTCCGCCCGACGGGCGACCTGCAAGACTTGTTCGCCGAGGCGGGGCTGACTGTGGAATCCGCGGAAGACGTCACCGAAGAGCATCTTGCCTGCGCACGCGAAGGGTTCGCGCGGCTGGCTGCGGCGATCGAAAGCGCGGTCGGCGAAGGATTGTCGGTGCGGATGCTGCAGGAAGCGGCGTGGGAGGCTGCAGCCTGGAAGGCGCGCATGAGGCTGATGACGCGCCAACGCCTGGAACGGCGGCGTTTCCTGGCGCGCAAACCGTCAGCGTAGAAAAACGAACGCGCCGGCGGGATCGATCGTCACTTCGACCGATGCGCCGACCTTGGGCGCCAGACGCGCCGGCGTTGCTGCGCGCCACACCGCGCCGCCGGCTTCGATGAACAGCAATTCCTGCGCGCCCTGGGGGCGGCGGTCGATCACGCGCGCGCGCACGCCCGGCTGCAGCGCGAGCGCTTCGGCGCGCACGACCACCAGCGCGGGGGAGCCTTCCGGCAGATCCGTGGAGATGGCCCCGAACGGCGTGATGACGCGCGCGCCGGTGATGACGCCGCCGAACAGATTGACCGGGCCGACGGCGGCGGCGGCGTCCGCGCAGGTCGGCGATTCATAGAGCGCGCGGGGGGTATCGATCTGCAGGAGCTTGCCTGCGCGCAGGATCGCAATCCTGTCGCCGACATAGAAGGCCTCCTCCGCGTCGTGGGTGACGAAGATCGCGGTCGCCTGGCTTTCGCGCAGCGCGTCGAGCGTGGTTTGGCGGAGCTCGGCGCGCAAAACGGGATCGAGGCCGGAGAACGGCTCGTCGAACAACGCCACGCGCGGATTGGGCGCGAGCGCGCGCGCCAGCGCCACGCGCTGCTGTTCGCCGCCGGAGAGTTCGTGGGGATAGGCCTCCGCCCGACGCGCGAGGCCGACACGTTCGAGCCAGTGGCGGGCGATGTTCTCGCGCTGCGCCGGGGCGAGGCGGGCGAGGCCGAACATCACGTTGTCGAGGGCGTCCATGTGCGGGAAGAGCGCGTAGTCCTGGAAGACCATGCCGACGCGGCGCGCTTCGGGCGGGGCGCGGGTGACTTCGTCGTCGCCGAACAGGATGCGGCCGCTGTCCATCGGCTCAAGGCCCGCGATCATGCGCAGCAGCGTGCTTTTTCCGGATCCGGACGGTCCAAGCAACGCCAGCACTTTGCCGGCCTCGGCCTCGAACGAGATCTGATCGACGATGGCTGCGCCGTCGATGTAGCGGCGCACGCCCGCGACGGTGACCGCGGCGCCGCTCATCTGGCGGCGCCGGCGGCGCGGTCGAGACGGCGCGTGAGCATGACGATCGGCACGAGGCCGACGAGCGTGAGCAGGAGCGCAGGCGCGGCGGCCTCGACCATGCGTTCGTCGGCCGCGTAGGTGTGGGCGCGCACGGCGAGGGTGTCGAACGAGAGCGGGCGAAGAAGCAGCGTCGCGGGCAGCTCCTTCAGGATCTCGACGAAGACGATGATGGCGGCGGCCACAAAGCTCGGGCCCGCGAGCGGCAGATCGATGCGCCAGAGCCGGCGCGCAGCGCTTGCGCCCAGCGTGCGCGCGGCGCCCGCGATGCCCGGGGTGACGCGCGCCATGCCGGCTTCGATCGGCTGGGCGCCGGGGGCGGTGAAGCGCGCGGCGTAGGCCCAGACGAGGAGGAGGAGCGCCGCCGGCGCGGCGAGCCCGCCGACCCAACCGAGGCTGCGCGCCAGTCCGTACACGGAGAGTGCGCCCAGCGCGATGACGACGCCGGGGGCGGCGTAGCCGGAGGCGGCGAACAGCGCCGCGAAGCGTCCGACTGCGCCTGCGCGGGCGGCGCGGGCGATCAGGATGGCGAGCGCGAGCGTGGCGGCGGCGCCGATCGCCGCCAGCGCCACGGAATTCGTCAAGGGGCGCAGGAGCGACGCGAGATCAGCGTTGGAGTTGAGCATCGCCAGCCGCGCCAGCCACGACATCGGCAGGAGCGCGCCGAACAGAACAAGCGCCGCGCAGAAGAGCGTCGCGAGGCCTGCCGCGTACCACGGCGCGCGGAACGGCTCGGCGGGGCGAGCATGGGCGTCGCGCGCCACGAATTTGCGCCGGCCGCGCGCGGCGCGCTCAAGCCACAGGAAAACGAGCGCCGCTATCAGAAGCA
Organism: Alphaproteobacteria bacterium; assembly: GCA_016124255.1. Lineage (GTDB taxonomy): Bacteria > Pseudomonadota > Alphaproteobacteria > Caulobacterales > Aquidulcibacteraceae > CADEEL01. Next base: position 9,491 of record WGOB01000080.1, read on the forward strand.
CCGCCGCCATCTGATTGCCGAGGAGCGCGTCCTGAAACGGGCCGCGGGCGCGGAAGATGCCGGTGGCGATGGTCGGCACGCCGAAATGCACCGCCGCGCCATAATCGGCGGCGACTTCCATCGCAACGAGGGCTGCGCCCGCGGCGACGCCCGGGCGTGCAAGCGGCAGCGCAATTCTGAGCGTAGCGCGCAGCGGGGCCGCGCCCAGCGTGCGCGCCGCGCCCAGCGCGCTCGGCGATTGCGCGACGAGCGCGGCGCGGGTCGCGAGATAGACGTAAGGAAAGAAGCCGACGGCGTAGACGAACGCCGCGCCGACAAACCCCGTCAGCGGCGCGGGCACGGGGCCGCCGGCCCATGTCAGCGAGGAGTAGGAATAGGCGAGCGCGTAGGCTGGCGCGGCAAGCGGCGCCACGAGCAGCCATTCGAACACGGAGCGTCCGGGAAACCGCATCAGGGTGACGAGAAGCGCGGCGGTCGCGCCGAGCAGGGTGGCTGCGCCTGCGCCGAGCGTGACCAGCACGATCGTGCCGGCCGCGGAATCGAGAAAGAGGCCCTGCTGGAACGCCTCGAATGCGGGGCGTGCGCCGGTGACCGCGCTGATCAGCACGGCCAAGGCCGGTCCAACGCAAATCGCCGCCGCGACGAGCGCGGCGGCAATGGAAAGGAACGCAATTGCGGACGACGGCGCGCGTCGCCGGCGGACGCGGGCTACGGGCGGGGACGCATTCGCAACACCTGCATCGCCTACCGCCACCCGACCTCCTCATATATGCGCGCGGCTTCCGCCTGGCGCCGGCCAAGCGCTTCAAACGGGATCTGCTCCTCGTGGAAGCGCCCGAGCGCGGCCAGGCCCGGCGTCAGCTCAACATCGGGGCGCACAGGAAACTCATTGGTCAAGTTGGCGAACAGGCTTTGGCTCTCAGGCGACAGCAAGAACTCAAGGAGGCGTGTCGCCTGCGCCACGCGTGGAGAATAAGCCGAGACGCCGGCGCCGGAAATATTCACATGCGCGCCGGCCCCGTCTTGATCGGGAATGAACACGCCGACTTTTGACGCGACTTCACGGTCTGCGGGATCATCAGAGTTCTGCAATCGCAGCAGATAATAATGATTGGAAATCGCGACCTGGCATTGGCCGGCGGCGACGGCGCGGATTTGCTCGGTGTCGGCGCCCTGGGGCTGGCGGGCGAAATTCTCCACAACGCCGCGCGCCCAATCGCGCGCGTTGTCGGCGCCGGCGCGTTCAATCCGCGCGGCGAGCATGGAGAGATTGTAAGTGTTGGCTGAGGACCGCGCGCACACCTGTCCTCTAAAGCGCGCCTGAGCCAGATCGTCCATCGAGCGCAAGATGACAGGATCGACAGATTCCTTGTTGTACACGATCACGCGCGCGCGCTTGGCGAACGCCCACCAGCGATTGTCGGGGTCGCGAAAGCGGGCGGGGGCTGCGGCCTGGAGCGCCGGCGTGGAGAGGGGCTGCAGCATGCCGGCCTCCGCCAAGCGCCAGAGCGCCCCGCCGTCAACGGTGACGATGAGGTCGGCGGCGGTCTGATCGCCCTCGGTCTGAAGGCGGTCGAACAATTCGGCGCCGCCGATTTCGAGCACGCGCACCTCGATGCCGGTCTCCTCGGTGAAGCGGCGATAGACGGCCTGGTCCGACCCGTAGTGACGGGTGGTGTAAACGTTGACGTGACGGGCGTCGGCGTCCTGGGCGACGCCGGCGGCGTCGCTGGGGGCGCGTTGGGTGCACGCGGCAAGCGCGCCGAACGCGGCGGCGGCGAGAACGAGGCGGCGGCTGGGGCGGAGAGGCATCGGCGTCTTTCTGCGAATAATTCTCAAGAGCTATCCTTGCGACGCCGGCCGGCCCCGTCAAGCGAGGGCCCCCGCGGACGTGTGCGCCGCCTTGACGCGGGCGGCGGCAGGGATCAAAGACACGCCTCCCCGCGCGGGGCGAAGCGCCCCGCCTGGACCTGATGATCGTTTGCGCCGGGTTTCTCGATCGGCGGCCGCGATTGGACGGGCGCGTAGCTCAGCGGGAGAGCACCTCGTTCACACCGAGGGGGTCACAGGTTCAATCCCTGTCGCGCCCACCATCCTTCGATGCTGTGCAGCTTCGGCTGGGCAAGCCGGGATCGCCATCTCTCGGCGAAAGCTGTCGCGCGCGCCGGCCGTGTCGCGCGATCGCCGCGAGATCTTGTTGGCATTGTCACGGATCTGCGATCCCGCCGTAGCAATCAAGCATGCAAGTGCCGCCCGAAACCGGCGCAGGGGACGCGCGTCCGGCGATTGGAGGGGCAGCATGAAGATGTCACGTCGTGTCGCGCAGGCGGCGCTCACCGTTTTCGGCGGCGCGTTCGTTGTGTCCGCCGGACAAGCGTTCGCTCAGGAAACGACGAATGAAGAGATCGTCGTCATCGGCTATCGCGCCCAAAACGCGCAAGCCATCGAGGCCAAGCGCGAGAACGACACGATCGCGGATTATCTCTCGGCCGACGATATCGGCAGCCAGCCGGATTACAACATCTCCGACGCAATCCGCCGCGTCCCCGGCGTGCAGACCGTATTCGATGAGGACGAAGGCAAGTTCGTCTCCATCCGCGGCCTCAATCCGAGCTACACGCTGGGCGCGCTCGACGGCGCCACGCTCGCAACGTCGGAGCGGCAGAACCGGCAGGTCAATTTCGAAGCGATCCCGTCCGGCGCCATCCGCCAAGTGGTGGTGACCAAGGCGCGCACGCCCGATGTCGACGGAAACGCCATCGGCGGCACGCTCAATCTCGTCACCCGCTCGCCGTTCGACGCGGGCGGGTTCTATCTGGCGGGCGCCGCGGAAGTCGGCGTCTCCACCGACACCGACGTGCCGGGCGAGGGCTTCGGGCGCGACTACGACGACGCGCCGAACTGGCGCCTCGACGCCACGATGTCCAACCGGTTCGGCGACCGCGGGCAGTTCGGCGTGCTCGTCGGCGTCAATTATCTGCAGCGCAACCGCGATCAGCAACGGCTCTTGCCGCAAATTGTGCCTGCGGGCATCAGCGCGACGCCGACGCCGGCGTCCAGCCTCGGCCCCACCGATCTGCTCTGGTCGAACTATCCCAACACAATCGAACGCTATGGCGGGATGGTGAAGCTCGAATGGGAGCCGATTCCGGCGCTGCGCACGGGCGTGTCGTTCATCCATTATCGTCAGGACGACAATGAATTGCGGCAGTCTCAGCGCTTGCGCAACCAGACGGGAAACAATGCGAGCTTCGTGCGGTTCAACGATTTTCCGCTGGAGAAACCGACCACGGCAGCGCAGGCGTTCGTCACCTGGGAGATCGACAGCGACCAGATGCTCCGCGCCCGCGCCTCCTATTCGGAAGCGCAGTTCCTGGAGCCGTCGAACCAGGTTCAGTTCAACCTGGAGAACCCCGCGGCGACGTTCGATCTGGCGCTCGAGGGCGAAGTTCCGGTGGCGACGACTCTCGATCCGCGCCTGCTCGATCCCGCCAATTACGTGCTCGCGAACAACACGTTCACGCCCTACGAGGACGACAGCGACGAATATGTCGAGCAGCTGGCGTTCGACTATGGCTTCAACACCGAGAGCGGCGATCAGGGTTGGGGCCTCGGCTTTGGCGTCAGCGTGCGCGAGATCGTGCGCGACAATGATCGCACGGACTGGACCTGGACGTTCTCCGGCGCGCCGCTGCGGTTGAGCCAGTTCGTGACGCAGACGAGCTACACGCCGATCTACGCCGACTTCCAACAAATGTTCGTCGATTACGAAGCGTTCGATGCGTTCTTCAATCAGAACGCTGCGCAGTTCACCGGGGGGCGCAGCGAAAGCCCGCAATCGGACTGGACGTTCGACGAGGATGTCGTGGCCTTCTACGGCCTCGCGCGCCATGCAGGGCCGCGCCATCGCCTGATCATCGGGGGACGCTTCGAAGACACGAAGACGAGCGTGGAGCGCAACCGCACCGCCGGGGCGGTGCAGACGCGCGTGACCCGCGAGGGGCAGTACGACAATTTCCTGCCGTCGGCGACGTTGTCCTACGACATCAGCGAAAGCTTGCGCCTGCGCGCGGCGGCGTTCCGCGCGATCGGGCGGCCGAACCCAAGCCAGCTGGCGTCGGGTGAGACGGTCAACCAGACGACGGGCGCGATCAATCGCGGCAACCCGGACCTCCAGGCGCGCGAGGGAGACAGCTACGAGGCCGCAATCGAATACTACATGCCGGGCGATTCCGGGGTGTTGTCGGTCGGCGTCTTCCGCAAGGAGATCGAGAACGAGATCGTGACGCGGCTGACGCCTGCGGCGGGGCCAAACGGCGAAGACATCACGCAGCCGGTGAACGTGACCAGCGCGGACGTGTCGGGGGTCGAGCTGAACGTCATCATCAACGAATTGCCGCTGCCGGGTTTCCTGTCGAATTTCGGCATCTCGGCCAACGCGACGTTCATCGACGGGGAGTCCGACACCGGCGGCGCGCGCGGCGTCGTCGACTTCCTGCAAGGGCAGAGCGACACGCTGTTCAATTTCGCCCTCTTCTACGAGGACGGGCCGTTCCGCGCGCGCGTCGCCTACGCCTATATCGGCGAGGCGATTACGTCGGCGAGTTCGACGGATGCAACCGGACTGTCCGATCGCTACGACCGTGAGACCAACACCGTCGACCTGCAGGCGCGCTACACGATCAGCGACAATTTCGAGCTGATCGGCGAAGTGCGCAATGCGACCAACGAGGACAAGGTCAATCTGACCGGCGCAGACATCTACCGCGACGTCTCCGAGTACGGCCGGCAGATCTGGTTCGGCACGACGTTCCGGTATTAGACGTCCGCCGCGGGCGAATGGGTCCTCCACCGTTACTCACGAAAGGCGAAGCCATGCACTCGATCACACGGCTGGCGGCCGCCGCATTCCTCGTCGCCATCGCGCCAAGCGCGGCGGCGCAGTCCGGCCTCACCCGCCCGCCGGACTATGAAGCGCCGCCCGTCGTCACGCTCCAAGCGGCGCTCGTGCGGGAGTTCGACGCGCCGGAAGCGCGCCAGGGCGTGGCGGTCGACGACCGGCACTTCTACGCGATCGTCAACACGATGATCGGCAAGTACGACAAGGAGACGGGCGCGCGCATCGCCGGCTGGTCGGGTCCGCGCGGCGGGCTCGTGCGCCACATCAATTCATGCTTCGCCGAACCTGGCCGACTCTATTGCGCGAACTCCAATTTCCCGCGTACGCCGATGGCGAGTTCGGTGGAGATTTTCGACACCGCCACGATGACCCACATCGAAAGCCACAGCCTTGGACTCCAGGACGAAGGCTCGCTGACGTTCTTCGGCCGTTTCGGCGACGGCTGGTTCGCCGGGTTTGCGCAGTATGACGGCGAAGGCGGGCTGGAGTACAAAGACTCCCGCTTCGCGGGGATCGTGCTTTACGACGCGCAATGGCGGCGCACCGGCGGCTATGCGCTCCCGGATATGGTTCTCGCGCGGATGGCGCCGCATGCGGCTTCTGGGGGCGCGATCGGGCCGGACGGCCTGCTCTACCTCTTCGGACACGATCGGCCCGAACTCTATGTGCTCGCGCGACCCACGATGGGGCCGACGCTCGTTCATGTCGCCACGATCGCGGTCGACGCGGCGGGACAAGCGTTCGCCTGGGACCGCGCGGCGATGCGCACGCTCTATGCGATCAACCGGCCGACAGGGGCGGTCCGCGTGTTCGAGATTCCTGAAGTCTCGCTCGATCACAGCCCCGATGCGCGGCGCTTCGAGACAACACCTCGTGACGATTGACGGCGCGCTCTACTCGGCGGCGGCTTTCACGGCCCGCGTGCGCTGAAAGACGATCGGCGTCAGCCGGTCCCCCCCACAGCACGAGCGAGCGCCGAGATGCCGCGGCGGGACCTGGCGCGCTCAAAAGATATATCTTTTAGAAGAGTATATCATCTTGACGGGGCGGCGCGCGCAGGCGAAATCGTCGGCGGCGGATCAGGGAGGATGTCATGCGGTCATGGGTTCCAGCGCTCGCGGCGAGCCTCTCGGCTTTGGCCGCAACCGCGCCGGCGGAGGCGCAGCGGATCGACCTCGCCACGCCGGAGGGCGTGATCGAGGCGCAGCGGCGCATCTGGTGCACCGAGCGGGACAACGAGCCGGTCTATTGGAACTGGCGGGGGGACGTCTATTCGCGCCGCGACGGCGAGCGCGACCGGCTCTTGTTCAAGGTCGAGGGTCTCAATGTGCGCACCTGCGTGGCCGTCACTGATCCCGAGCGTGGGCAGGGGTTCCGGTCGGTCTCGCGCGAATTGCTGATCTATCTCGATCCGGCGACGGGCGAGCCGCTGTCGCAATGGACCAATCCGTGGACGGACGAAACCGTGGACGTGCTGCACGTCGCCAACGACCCGGTGAACGGGGATTTCTATCCGCGCGGGCGCGACGGGACGCCGACGACGTGGCGGGGGCATAGCGTCGGCGCGAGTTGGTATCTGACGACCACCGTGCCGCTTTTCTATCCCAATCCGCTCGGCGGCGCGTATCAGCCTGAGGTCGGGGGGATCTACCACGCCACCGAGATGTTCAACTTCATGGGCGATATGGACAATCTCACGCGCCGCAACGGGCGCGGCGCGGAGGTCGATGTCGGCTGGGTGCGGATTTCCGATTGGCTGCCGTGGATGCGCATGAGCGGACGCGACGGCATGATCTACATGCACACGGCCGGGCGGAAGCTGATGCGCTGGGAAGATGTCTCCGAAGTGCTGCGCAACGAGGTGGCGACGCATTATCCCGCGTACCGCAATCCCCCGCCCGGCGACGACGCGCGGCCGAACGTGACGAGCTGGATGTATTATCGCGCCGTGCGCGAGGGAACAGAAACGCCGCCCGATCGCGACTAGAGCAACATCCGACCTACTGGAATCGCTTTGCGATTCCGAGGTCGGATAAAGTTGCTCTCTATTCAAATGTGTAGAGCATCTTAATCCGACCATTCGATCGCAGGGGCGATCGCGTATGGTCGGAAGATGCTCTTGCCTCAGAACGGTTTCACTGCGCCGAAAAAGCCGGTGAGCGCGATGCCGACCCAATAGACGTACGCGACCGAACGGCCGAGGCCGATCGATTGCTTCAGCCGCGCCTCCACTTCGGCGTTCGGACCGGCGGCGAGGACGGCGAACATCTTCTGCCATTCGTGCATCACGAGGCGCAGGATAACGCCGATGCAGAGCATGAGGCCGAAGGTGAGAATCTTCGCCGAATACCATTTCTGGCCTTCGCCGGCGGCGAACGGCCCGTAGCCCATGAGCGATGAGATCGATACAAACAGAAGACTTGGTATGGCGATGTAGCGCGTCCAGTCTTCGATGGTGGAGAAGAGCGACCAGATCGGCTTGCCGCGGTTGAAATAGGCGGCCAGCGTGACGGCGAGGACGGCGGCGTAGACGAGCCAGATCAGCCACAAGGCGCCGGCCCCGTCGCCTGCGCCGGCGTCGCCCCACATGCCCCACAGATACCCCATGTGGAGCCCGAGCGGCAGAAGCGCGATGATTCCCATGCGCGCGAGAATGTCGATGCGGTAGGCGGTCTGCATGTGGCGCTGGCGCTCTTCCAGCGACAGCGCGGGATTGATCACCTTGTAGGAGGTCTGGAACACGCCCCATTCTCCGCCGAGCCAATAGACCATGGCGATGATGTGCGCCCAACGCAGGATGTGCAGTTCGTTGGCGGCCCAGAACTCTGCCAATGCGCCCTCCCTGTTCCCGGCTGCCAAAGTTGGTATATCATTTGGAGGCGGAGATCAATTTGGCGCTGGCGCGCGGAGGCGCAGGCGTTAGCCTTCGCCGGACAGGAGAGCGCGCATGAGCGAGGCGGGGGAGAAGGGCGAGTGGCGGCGCGGCTGGCCGGTGGCGGTGTCGGCCGCGCTCGGCATCGGGCTCGGGCTCTCGCCGCTGCCGTTCTACACGATCGGGGTGTTTGTCGGGCCGATGACGCAGCCGGTGGCGGCGGGCGGGCTCGGCTTCTCGCCGGCGCAGGTGATGCTGGCGCTGCCGATCTATACCTTCGGCGCGCTGATCATGAGCCCGATCGTCGGCATCCTGTCGGACCGGATCGGGGTGCGGCGCGTCGCGATCGCGTCGATCGTGCTGTTCGGATTGTCGATGATGGCGCTGGGGCTGAACAACGGCTCCATCGTCGTCTATGCGATTACCTGGTGCCTGATGGCCGTCGCCGGCGCGGGCACGCTGCCGATCACGTTCACGCGGGCCGTCAACAATTGGTTCGTGGCCAATCGCGGCATCGCGCTTGGCGTGGCGCTGATCGCGACGGGCATGTTCGGCGTGCTGGCGAAGCTGCTGGCGCAAGAGGTGACGGCGCTTTCCAACTGGCGGATGGGCTATGTGGCGGTGGGCGCGCTGCCTTTGCTGATCGCGCTGCCGGTGGCGCTCGTTGCGTTTCGCGACGTGACCGACAAGCCTGCACGCGAGGCGGCGACGACGCGGCTGAAGCCGCTGCTGATCGGGGTGGCGCTCGCAGCGGCGCTCGGGCTCGCCTACGCGGCGCTGCGGTTTGCGGCGCCGCAGATCGCAGAGCACGGCCTGCGCCTGGAACTGGCGACGGCGTGCATCTTCGCCGTTCTCGGCGTGATCCCGGTGTTGCTGCTGATGTTCGGGCGCATCGGGACGAGCGGCGCGCCGGCTGTCGCGAAGAGCGCGCAAGGGACGCTGCCGGGACTGACGCTCGGGCAGGCGCTCAAGGACTGGCGCTTCTGGCTGTTGGCGGCCGTGTTTATTCCGATCTCGTTTGCGATCGGCGGGCCGATCCCGAACGTCGAATTGCTGCTTGGCTCGAAGGGATTCGACGCGACGGAGGCGGTCGGGCTTGCATCGCTGGTCGGGCTTGCGGTGATCGCGGGGCGGCTCGTCGGGGGCTTCCTGATCGACCGGTTCTGGGCGCCGGGCGTGGCCTGCGTCTTCCTCGCGGCGCCGGCCATTGCGCTCTGGACGCTCGGCGCGCCGGATCTTTCGCGCAGCGCGGCGGCCGCGGCGATCTTCCTGATCGGCTTCGGCGCCGGCGTTGAATACGATTTCATGGCCTACCTGGTGTCGCGCTATTTCGGGGCGCGCGCGTATTCCTCGATCTACGGTTCGCTCTACGGCTTCTTCGCCATCGGGGCGGGGTTCGGCCCGCCGCTTTTCGCCAATGCGATACGCGGCGGAGGCGATGTCGCGGGGTTCATGCACACGGCCGCGATCGTGCTGGTGGTTTCGTCGGCGTTTCTGCTGTTGCTCGGACGGTACCGCGTGTTCGCGCCGCCGCAGGCGGCGCCTGCGCCGGCTACGTGAGATCAATCACGCACTTGCCGAGATTGGCGCCGCGCATCAGTTTCTCCAGCAGCGCGGGAGCGGATTCGAGACCGCGCATCCGATCCTCGCGGATCGCGAGGCGCCCGTCGCGCACCCAGGGGCCGGCTTCGGCAACGAACGCATCCCAGCGGTCGTAGAAATCGTAGACCACCAGCCCGTGCAGGCTTGCGCGTCTCATCATGACGAGCCCGACCGGAATCTGCGCCGGCGGCGCGTCGGCCTGGTAATGGTCCGCGAGGCCGCAGAGGACGACGCGCGCATAAGGAGCGGCGCGCTGCAGACCCGCCGCCAGCATCGCGGTGCTGACGTTCTCGAAGATGATCGTCGGCGGGGCCGGCAGCGCGGCGTCGAGCGCGTCTTGCCAATCCGGCGCGCGATAATCGACGCAGGCGTCGAACCGGTATTCGTCGCGCACAATGGCGCATTTCTCCGCGCCGCCGGCGATCCCGATTGCGCGCGCGCCCGTGATCCTTGCGATCTGGCCGACGGCGCCGCCCACTGCGCCCGCGGCGGCGTCGACGAGCACGACATCACCGCTGCGGACGCGTGCGAGTTGCGTCAGCCCGGCCCATGCTGTGAGGCCCGGCATGCCGAGCGCCGAGAGATGCGCGCTGAGGGGCGCTGCGTCGGGGTCGAGCTTGCGCAGCTGCGTCGCCGGCAATGCTGCGCAGTCACTCCACGAGCCGTGCATGGTGTGGGCGTAGTCGCCCGGGGCGAACAGGGGCGACGATGAGTCAAGCACGCGCACGATCGCGGCGGCGGGAATCGGATCGATGCTCGGGCGCGGCGGCGCTTCGCCCATGTGGCGACCGCGCAGGCGCGCGCCGATGTACGGATCGATGGAGAGGTAGAGCGTCTCGGCGACGACGCCGTCGGGGGGAACGGACGGCGCGGCGGCGTCGATGAGGGCGAAATCATCGGCCGTCGGCGCCGCGGTCAGCGCTGCGCGCAGGACGACCTGCTTCACGGCGCGACGAGTTCGAACAGCGCCCCGTCCGGGCCGCGCATGGTCGCAGCGCGGCGCCCCCCATAGACCGGGCCCGGATAAACCGCCGGCGGCGCGATCAGCCAGGCCGCAAAGCGTTCAACGCGCGCGTCGAAATCCGGGATGGTGAGGGAGCCGAGCGATACGCCGGGCGGCAGTTTGCCCTTGTGCTGGGGGCGCGGCGCGGCCCAGGGCGGCATCTGATCGAATTCGAAGAAGACGTCGCGCTCATGGATCACGGTGGAGATGGTGTAGAGCCGCTCGTGCGGCGTGCCGAACGCGTTGGCGAGCATGGTGTAGACGATCTCCATGTCGCGCCCGAGCGCAAGGCCGAGCTTGTCTTCAGCGAAGCGGATGGAGGCGTGCATGTCCGAGCACGCGAGCACATAGATGAAGAGGCGGTCGATCGGCGCGGCTGCGCGCGGCAGATCGTAGGCGGGCAGGTCCGAGCGGATCTGCGTGAGGTAGACGATTTCACCGTCCGGGCCCTTGACCTGCATCGGATAGATCGCCGGCAGGCCGTCGATCTCGCGCGGCGGGCCGATGACCTCGAACGGGCCGCCTTCGAGGCGCGCATGGGTCTTGAGAACATCCTCCACGCAGATCTCGATCGCGGCCCAGCCATAGGTCTTGAGCGGCTCGTAATCGGGATGGGGCGGCTGCTCGACGAGGCGCAGAAAAATGTCGGCGCCGCTGGCGGGTTTCATCACCGCGTAGCGCGCGCCGGTGCACGCAGGCGCATTCCAACTCGCCGCCAGCGCGGCGTCGAGCGCGCCGTTCTCGACGACGCTGTAATCCAAGTAGCGCCGATAGGTTTCGCAGGCGCGATCCACATCGGCGACCGACAGCGTCGCGGCGCGCAGCAATTTCATGGGTGTCTCCAGGCCCGGCCAATTGATATACTTTTTGGCCCAGGCGCAGCGGCGGGGCAAGGAGCGATCGATGCCGGCTTACATGGTGATCCTGGCGCGGGTGAAGGATCGCGCGCGTTTTCTGGAGGCGTATGCGCAGCCCACCGCGGCGCTGGTCGCCCGGATGGGCGGGCGCTACGTGGTGCGCGCGCCGGGCGCCGTGCCGCTGGAAGGCGGCTTTGGGGATGACGTTTCGGTGGTGATCTCGGAATGGCCGGACAAAGCGGCGATCGATCGGTTCTGGACATCCCCGGACTACGCGCCGCTGAAGGCTGCGCGGCAATCGCTCGCGGACGTCGACGTGCTTGTGGTGGAGCAGCCATGACGCAGTTCGGCCTGATTGCGTTGTGCGCTGCGGCTCTAGCGGCGTGTGCGCAGGTGGCGCCGGCGCGGATCGATCCAGCGGCCGCGCCGGGCGCGTTGCCCATCGAGCAGGCGCTTGACGGGCGCGAGATCGTGGCGCGGGCGCACGCGGCCGCGGGCGGAGACGCGTGGGTGCATCCGCGCAGCCTGCACATGATCGGCGAGGGCGTGTTCTACGCCGCCGACGGACGCATCGATCGCCATGAGCGCTACGAGATGTGGCGCGTCTATCCCGCAGAGAAAAGCGCGGCGCATGCGGCCGACGGGCGCGTGCGCATCCAATCCTGGCGCAATGGCGAGACCGCGCTGCTGCTCGCGTTCGACGGCGTGCGCTCCTACACCGCCGCGGGCCCGCAGCCGCCCTCCGAAGCGGATCGGCAATGGTCGGAGAATTTCGGATTCGGCGTGATCCGCTACGCGCTCGACGACGGTTTCAGCGTTGCGCGGATGCCGGACGATCTGGTCGATGCGCGGGCGGCCTATGTGGTGCGCATCACCGACCCCCATGGCCAGCAGACCGTGTTCTCCATCGCGCAGGACGATTACGCGATCCTGCGCGTCGGGTTTGCGACGCCGCGGGGATGGCATGAGCGGACCTATTCCGATTTCTTCACGCGCCCCGGCGTCTCCTGGGTGCAGCCGGGCCGGGTCCGGCTCACCTACAACGGCGTGAAGCAGAACGAGATCTTCTGGCGCGACTTCAGCGTGAACGAGGCGATGCCGGACGATCTCTTCGCGATCCTCGCGCCGGGCGACTAGGTGAGCGCGAGGCCGCCTCACGCCTAGATCTTGGCGAGTTCGTCGGCGATTTCCTCGGAGGACGCGTCGGCGGCGGTCAGCGCTTCCTGCTCCTGCTGCAGGATGCGGAGGATGCGGGCCAGGAATTCCTGGGTCCAGGCGCCGCGTTCCTGCGCTTCAGCTTTCGTCGGCGTGAAGCGCTCGATGTCGGCGCGGGTCAGCGTCTGGTTGCGCTCGAGGAGCCGCTCGATGGTGTCCATCCGTTCGCGCATGACGGCCACTTCCTGCGCCAGCGCCATCACGATCGTCATCAGCCGCTCGGCGTCGCGGTTCTCCAGGAAGTAGGGGCGCTTTCCTTTCGGCCGCGCGCCGGCGAGCGCCAGCGGATCGAGCGCGCTCATCATGCGGCCTCTTTGGCGGCGCCGATGACGTGCCAAGCGGCCTTGCGCCCGTAATCTTCCTGCGTGGAATCCTTGGCCGCTTCGGGGAACACGTTGGGATCGACGACAGCGGCGACGCCGCCATGAATGAGGCTCTGCTGCTTGAAGCCCGCCTTCACCATCCAGTCGTCGAGATCGACTTCGTGCATTTTCGTCCAGAACGGCTCGTTGTTGTAGAACGCGTCCCAGTCCCGCATCGCCTGCTCGAACAGCGGCATGCTCTCATCGTATTGCGGCTGCTCAACGTGCAGGACAATGCCGCCGGGGCGCAGCAGGCGCTGGGTTTCGCGGAAGATCGCCTGCATGCTCTTGTAGCTCGTCTCGTGAAGGAACATCGTCGACTGGATCCAGTCGAAGCTTCCGTCCTCGAACGGGCTCAGGTCGGACACATCGGCCTGCACGAAGCGCACGTTGTCCACGCCAAGCGACTTCGCCCGCGCCAGTCCGTAGCGGAGCATCGGCGCGCCGACATCGACCGCGACCACCTCGGCGTCGGGAAACGCTTGCGCGATCGGCAAGACGTTGTGGCCGAGGCCGCAGCCGATATCGAGGATGCGCTTCGGCTTGAACCCCTTCAGGTGTTGCTTGACCCACCGCGCGACCGCGACGCCGCCGCCGTCATTGTAGGCGCCGAGCATCCCGCCGGTGGTGGCGAAAAGGCCGATGTCGTAGTTCGCGGCGCCGGTGACGTCGCCGGCGACCAGCTCGGTGTGGTAGCTGCCGGGCATGCAGTGATGATCGACCGCCGCGACATAGCGGGGCAGCGCAAGCTTTGGATCGAGCGTGAGGCGCGCATCGTCGCGCGTAAGGTTCGCCGCTTTGGCGTTGAGCGCGTCCGCCTGGCGGATCGTGATCCAGCGGCCCGCCTGCTGGCGCTGCTCCATCGTCGCGCGGCGCAGCGCCGACCACCAGCGCCAGGTCGGGTCCTGCATCAGCGCCTGGCGCACTTCGTGGCGGTCCTTGAAGTCGCGGCCGTGCTTCTTCTTAAACGCGGGCTCGACCTGGGCGTCGAACGCGGCCTTCACGCCCGGCATCACCTTGGCGGCAAGGCAGCGGTTCATCTGGGCGAGGAAGTTGAAGCGGGCGGCCTCGTCGTGCGTGATGTCGGGGAACATGCCGTGGCGGCCGACCACGCGGTAATCGGGCGGGCCGTCATAGGCTTGCGGGGGCGGGGCGGCCTTGGCTTTCGCCGCCCTGGTTTTCTTCGCCTCGGCTTTCTTCGCCTTGGCTTTGTTTTGGGCGGGCTTCACCGAGGCGGTCATCTCTTGCTCCTGGGCTTGGTCCTGACGCGCTTCCATTTTGCGGCAAATGATATACCAATTGGGCCTAGTAAGGGAGAGAAGAATGGGAACGCGGATTGTCGCATTGTTCAATCTCAAACCGGGCGTCAGCGAGGCTGATTACGAGGCCTGGGCCAGGCGCGTGGACCTGCCCACGGTCAATGGCCTTAAGTCGATAGAAAAATTCGAGGTTTTCAAGTCCTCCGGGCTTCTGGGCGCGGAAGGCAAGCCGCCCTACGCCTATATCGAGATCATCGACGTGAAGGACATGGGCGCCTTCGGCGTGGATGTCGGCACCGAGACGATGCAGCGCGTCGCAGGCGAATTCCAGGCGATGGCGGCCGATCTCGTGTTCATCCTGACCGACAAGCTGGGCTGAGGCCGATGGGGCGGTTTTCCGGCAAGACGGCGGTGGTGACGGGCGCGGGGCGCCGCAAGGGGCTGGGCGAAGCAATCGCGCGGCGGCTGGCGGCGGAGGGGGCCGCGGTCGTGATCTCCGACATCGGCCAGTCGCGCGACGCGGCCACGCCCGGCGCGATGATCGGCTCCACCGCGGAGATGGACGCGATCGCCCAGGAGATCGGCGCAGCCTCGACCTGCGTCTGCGACGTGCGCGATCTGGAGCAAATGCGGGCGCTCGCGGACCATGCGGTGACGACGCACGGCTCGCTCGACATCTGGGTCAACAACGCCGGCATCGGCTACATCATGAAACCGCTGATGGAGGCGACAGCCGACGATTGGCGCGCGGTGATCGACGTGAACCTCACCGGCTGCTTCTTCGGGATCAAGGCGGCGGCGGAGAAGATGATCCCGCAGGGCCGCGGCGGACGCATCATCAACATCGCAAGCCAGGCGGCGAAATCCGGCTTCCCGCATGCGCAGGCCTACACCGCCTCCAAGCACGGGCTCGTGGGGCTCACACGCTCCGCCGCGATCGAACTCGGGCCGCACAAGATCACGGTGAACAACGTCTGCCCGAACCACGTCACCACCGGGCTCGGCGCGTGGCAGAACGAATATTTCTCCAAGGTCGTCGGCGCCGGCAGCGTGGAGGCGTATCTGAAGGCGATGGCTGACCGCATCCCGCTGAAGCGGCCGGGACTGCCGGAAGATACCGCCAAGGCCGTCGCGTTCCTGTGCTCGGAGGAGGCGGAGTACATCACCGCGGAAAGCATGAACGTGTCGGGCGGCGAGGAGCCGCACTGAATGGCCGCGCTGCGTGATTTCAGCTGGCCCAATGGGGCGAAGCTCGCGCTCTCGATCGTTGTGAACGTGGAGGAGGGGGCCGAGCAGAACATCCGCGACGGGGACAAGGGTCCCGAGCCGGTGGATGAACT
This sequence comes from Alphaproteobacteria bacterium, assembly GCA_016124255.1. Taxonomy (GTDB): domain Bacteria; phylum Pseudomonadota; class Alphaproteobacteria; order Caulobacterales; family Aquidulcibacteraceae; genus CADEEL01. The sequence continues at coordinate 24,901 of WGOB01000080.1, forward strand.
GGGCGCTGCGCCCTCGCGGCCGATGCGCGCGCATGGGAACGAGAGCAATTACCTCTACGGCGTGAAGGCCGGGTGGCCGCGCATCCGGGACATGCTCGCGGCGCGGGCGATCAATCCCACGATCACGGCGGCGGCGCTGGCGCTGGAGCGCGCGCCGGCGATCGCTGAGGACATCCGCGTGCGCGGCTGGGAGGTGTGTGCGCACGGCCTGCGGTGGAGCCACCAATTCTGGATGGACGAAGCGCGCGAGCGCGCCTTCATCGCCGACGCGCGCGACTCGATCGAGCGCACGATCGGGCGGCGGCCCGCAGGCTGGCTCTCGCGCTACCTGCACACCGAGGCGACGCGGCGGATCGTGGCGGAGGAAGGCTACACCTATCACATGGACGATTATTCCGACGATTTCCCGTTCTGGGATGTCGTTGAAACGCGCGACGGGCCGCGCGCGCTGGTGATCACGCCCTATGCGATCGACACCAACGACATGAAGATGTGGGTCGCGCCCTCCTACACGCCGTGGGACTGGGCGCGCTACGCCATCGACTCTTTCGACTTTCTGCGCGCCGAGACCAGCGACGGGATTGCGCGGATGATGAGCCTTGGGCTGCACCTGCGGATCGTCGGGCGACCGGGGCGCGCCGCGGCGCTCAAACAGGTGCTGGATCATGTGGCCGGCTGCGACGACGTGTGGATCGCGTCGCGCGCGGAGATCGCCGCGCACTTCGCCGCCCATGTCGCCAAGCCGGAGGGCGCGCTGTGACGAGATGCTTGCCGGAGGATGGGCGATGAAACGGATTTTGGCTGCGGCGCTTGCGTTCGGCGTGTGCGGCTGCGCGACGACGATGGCGCCGGCGGCTGCGCCGGGGCCGGACGCGGCGGGCGCGCGCGTGGCGATCGATCTGCGGCGCACGACGCTCGTGGTGCGCGACATCGAAGCGTCGCTGGCGCTCTATCGCGATGCGCTGGGACTGCAGGTTGCGTACGATCAAGAACTGACCTCGCCGCGGCTGGGCCGCGCCGGCAGCGACGGCGTCAACCGCTCGCGGCTCGTGCTCCTGGAGGCGAACGACGATTTCATCGGGATGCTCGGCCTCTGGCAGTTTCTCGATCAGACCGATCATGACCGCCGCGCGCCCGGCGCCGCGGATTTCACGCCGGGCGACATCGTGCTTTTGTTCAACGCGCAGGACGTGGATGCAACATTCGCGCGCGCGGCGGCGACGGCTGGCGTTACAGTGGTGAGCGCGCCGGCCGAGCGGCGCTACCCCTCGCCGCAAGGCGACATCGTGGTGATGGTGTCGATGCTGACCGATCCGGATGGACACACCGTGGAGCTCAACCAGCTGATCTCGGATCCGAGACGGCCATGAACTGGCGCTCGCTTCTGTTTGCGCCGGCGTCGCGCCCTGAGCGTTTCGAAAAGGCGCTGGCCGCCGGCGCCGACACGGTCTGTCTCGACCTGGAGGATGCGGTGGCGCCGGACGGCAAGGTCGCGGCGCGCGCGGCGGCGGCCGCGTTCGCGCAAGGGCGCGCGGGCGTCGGCGTCAGGATGAACGGCGCCGACACCGAATGGGCGAGCGGCGACATCGCGGCGCTCAAATCAGTCGCGCCGGCGTTCGTGATGGTCCCGAAGGCGACGGACGCCGCGGCGCTGGAGCGAATCTGGGCGGCGCTGGGAGAGGTTTCGCTGGTTCCGATCGTGGAAACGGCGGAGGGACTGAAGAACGCGTGGGACATCGCCGCATCGCCGGCCGTCGCCGCGATCCTGTTCGGCGGCGTCGATTATTCCGCGGATATCGGCGCCGAACTGGCGTGGGAGCCGATGCTCTATGCGCGCGGCGCGCTCGCCGCGGCGGCAGGACGCGCGCGCAAGCCGCTGCTGGACGTGCCCTATCTCGACGTCGAGGACGATGCAGGGCTGATCGAAGCCACGCGCCGGGTGCGCGCCATGGGCTTCACCGGGCGGGCCTGCATCCATCCCAGGCAGATCGCGGGCGTGCATGCCGCGTTTACGCCGAGTGCAGCGGAGATGGCGCACGCGCGCCGCGTCGTCGCCGCGTTCGATGCGGCCGAAGGCGGGGCGGCGCTTCTCGATGGAAAGCTGGTCGAGCTGCCGGTGGCGCTGCACGCGCGCCGCATCCTGGCGGCGGCGGGAGAGGGGTGATGGTGCAGAATTGGAAAGAGGTCGGGCCGCAGCGCTACCGTGAAACGTTCGGCCGCTATTTCGAAGACTTTAACGTCGGCGATGTCTATGAGCACCGGCCGGGCAAGACCGTGACCGAGTACGACAACCATCTCTTCACGCTCATGACGCTCAACACCCACCCGATGCATTTCGACGCCGAGTTCGCCAAGGCGAGCGAGTTCAAGCAGAACCTCGTCGTTTCGCCCTACACGCTGGCGCTTCTGATCGGCATGAGCGTCACTGATTGCAGCCAGAAGGCGATCGCCAATCTCGGCATGGACGAGGTGAAGTTCACCGCGCCTGTCTTCGCCGGCGACACGCTCTATGGCGAGAGCGAAGTGCTGGATAAGCGCGAGTCCAAGTCCCGCCCGGGGCAGGGGATCGTCACGATCCGGACGATCGGCAAGAACCAGCGCGGCGAAACCGTCTGCTCGTTCAAGCGCAACATGCTCGTTGCGGCGCGTGGGCATGCGGTGGAAGACACAGTGGGCAATTATTGAGGATCGACATGCCCGACACGCACACAATGACCGAGAGCGACGAGCGCCAGATGCTCGACGCGGTCGACAAATGGCTGAAGGCGAAGGTAGCCCCGGTCGCGATGAAGCTGGAGCACGACGACGTCTGGCCTGCCGATCTCGTCGACGACATGACTGAACTGGGGCTCTTCGGGGCGCTGATTGATCCGGAGTATGGCGGCCTTGGCCTTTCGGCCTCGACCTACGCCAAGCTCGTGACCCGCATCTCGGAAGAATGGATGAGCCTGACGGGCATCTTCAATTCGCACCTGATGATGGCGACGGTGGTGCAGAAGTTCGGCACGCAGCGGCAGAAGGAATATTGGCTGCCGCGCTTTGCGAGCGGCGATCTGCGCGGGGGGCTGGGGCTGACCGAGCCCGACGCCGGCACCGATCTCCAGGCCATCCGCACGACGGCGTCGCGCAAAGGCAACGACACCTATGTCGTCAACGGCGCAAAGACGTGGATTTCGAACGCGATCCAGGGCCATGTCTGCGCGCTGCTGGTGAAGACCGATCCGCAAGCCGAGCCGCGCCACAGGGGCATGAGCATGCTGATCACGCCCAAGATCGATCCCGAAACACGCGCGCCGCTGCCGGGCGTGAAGAACGGCAAGAAGCTGGAGAAGCTCGGCTACAAGGGCATCGATTCCGGCGAATTCATCTTCGAGAACTACGAATGCTCGGCGGAGCTGTCGCTTGTCGGCGGCGAAGAGGGCAAGGGCTTCCTGATGGCGACCGGCGGGCTCGAGATCGGGCGGATCAATGTCGCGGCGCGGTCCGTCGGGATCGCCAAGCGTGCGCTCGCGGAGAGCGTGAAATACGCGCAGATGCGCAAGACGATGGGCAAACCGATCTGCGAGCATCAGGCGATCCAGCTCAAGCTCGGCGAGATGGCGGCGAAGACGCGTGCGGCCGAATTGCTCGTGGCGGACGCCGCGCGCGCCTACGACACCGGCCAACGCATCGACATGGAAGCCGGCATGGCGAAGTATTTCGCGTCGGAAACCGCGCTTGAAGTCGCGACCGAGGCCATGCGCATCCATGGCGGCTACGGCTATTCCAAGGAATACCCGATCGAGAGGCTCTATCGCGATGCGCCGCTTATGTGCATCGGGGAAGGCACCAACGAGATGCAGCGCATCATCATCGCCAAGCAATTGGTGGCGAGGAACAAGATATGACGCGTCCGCTGGAAGGCCTGCGCATCCTGACGTTCGAGCAATATGGCGCGGGCCCCTATGGCACGATGCTCTTGGCGGAACTTGGCGCCGAGGTGATCAAGGTGGAGAACGCCGCCGCCGGCGGGGACGCCTCGCGCGGAAACGGGCCGTACTTTCTGGGTGAGAACGATAGCGAATATTATCAGACGTTCTCGCGCAGCAAGAAATCCGTGACGCTCGACATCAAATCCCGCGAGGGTCGCGCCGCGTTCGAGGCGCTTGCGCGCGAGAGCGACGCGGTCGCGAACAATCTCCGCGGCGATCAGCCGGCCAAGCTCGGGCTGACATTCGAGGCGCTCAGGGCTGTCAATCCGAAGATCGTCTGCGCCCACATCTCCGCCTACGGACGGGATAACGAGCGCACCGCCTGGCCCGGCTTCGACTATCTCATGCAGGCGGAATGCGGCTTCACTTTCATCACCGGCGAACCCGACGGCCCGCCGGTGCGCTTCGGGCTGTCGGTGGTCGATTTCATGACCGGCGCCTTGATGGCGGCCGGGCTTCTGGCGGCCGTGATGCGTGCGCGGGAGAGCGGCGAGGGCGCCGATGTCGATTGCTGTCTGTTCGACACCGCGCTCCATCAACTGAGCTACCCGGGCACGTGGTATCTCAACCAGGGCGACGCGGCGCCGCGCCTGCCGCGCGGCGCGCATCCTTCGGTGGCGCCCTCGCAATTCTTCCGCACCGCCGACGGCTGGATCATGATCATGGCGCAGAACCAGACGTTCTGGGAGAACCTCTGCCGCGTCGTCGGGCGCGCCGATCTGATCGAGGATCCACGCTTTCCCACGCCCAACGCCCGCGCCGCCTATCGCGATGAGCTGACGCAGGCGCTTGACGCTGCATTGATGACGGCGCCGACCGCGCACTGGGTGCAGGCGCTGGCGGGCAAGACGCCGTGCGGTCCCGTCTACGATATGGCCCGCGCGCTCGATAGCCCGTTCCCGCAGGCGACGGGCATGATCGACCGCGTGCCGCATCCCGATCGCGCCGATGGACTGCGGATGCTGGCGTGCCCGGTGAAAATCAACGGCGCGCGTATGCCCGGCAAGCGCAGCCCCAAGCTGGGCGAACACAATGAGGAGCTGCTTGGCGGCGCCCGCAAGACCTAACGCCCATGAAGCTCGACGGCCTCCGCGTTCTCGATCTCTCCGCGTTCCTGCCCGGGCCGCACATGACGATGATGATGGCCGATCACGGCGCCGACGTGATCATGGTGGAGCCGGCCAACGGCGTGGGCGAACCCACGCGTGCGATCGGCTATCGCGCCGGCGACGGGGTCTCGGTCTGGTTCCGTAACATCGCGCGCGGCAAGCGCAGCCTGAAGATCAATCTGAAGGACGACGAGGCGCGCGCGCTGTTCTATCGGCTGGCGGACGCGGCTGACGTCGTCGTGGAATCGTTTCGTCCCGGCGCGGTGAAACGGCTCGGCGTCGATTACGAGACGCTGGCCGCGCGCAATCCCCGGCTCGTCTATTGCTCGATCTCGGCGTTCGGGCAGGAAGGGCCGCTGGCGCAGAAGCCCGGTCACGCGCTGACCATCGAGGCGCTCTCCGGCGTGCTCGATCTCAACCGCGGCCTGGAGGACGATAAACCCACCAACCCGTGCATCCCGGCCTCCGACATGGCGGCGTCGCTGATGGCGTTCTCCGCGATCATGATGGCGCTCTACAAGCGCGAACAGACCGGGCGCGGCGATTATATCGACATGTCGATGTACGATGCGCTGCTGGCGTGGACGCCGAACGTGACGGGCCCCGTGTTCGGCGAGGATCGCCACCCCGTCGCGAAGGAGATGCGCTCGTTCGGCGGCGCGGCCATGAACCGCGTCTATGAAACCAAGGACGGCAAGTTTCTCGTGCTCGGGGGATCGGAGGTCGCGTTCGCGCGCAACCTTCTCGATGCGCTCGGCCGCCTGGACCTTCTCGATCTTGCGCGGATCGAGCCTGGGCCGGCGCAGGCGCCGCTGCGGGCGTTTTTCGAGGAGGCGTTCAAGACGCGCACGCTCGCCGAGTGGTCGGCGTTTCTGGCGCCCATCGATGTGTGCTGGGCGCCGGTGCGGTCGTTGAAGGATGCGCTCGACGATGCGTACGCAGCGGACCGCGGCATCGCGCTGCGCGACGCTGACGGGCAGCGTCATCTCGGCCCGCCGATCCGATTCACGCATGAGCCGCCGCAGCCGGCGTTGCGTACGCCCGATTATGGCGAGCATTCCGAAGTCATCGCGCGAGAAGCCGGCGTCGCGCCTGAGACGATCGCGGCGCTGCGCGCGCGCGGCGCGCTCTGAGGCGTATGACCGCGCACGATCCCTCCGCCTGGAATGCATCGGGGCGATTGGCGGCGCACGTGCTGGGCGTGGATGCAGCGACGACGCCGGCGCATGTGCGCGACGCTGTGCGCGCGTTTACGCTCGACACGATCGGCGTCGGCATTGGCGGCATGGGCTCGCCCTATGCGCGCAGCCTCGTTGCGACGGCGCAGATCTGGGGAGAAGGACACGATGCGGGCGTGTGGGCGAGCGATGTGCGCCTGCCGGCGCCGCACGCGGCGTTCCTCAACGCCTTCCTCGCGCATTGCCAGGAATTCGATTGCGTGCACGAGGGCGCGGTCCTGCACCCGTTCACCGTGGTCGTCCCCACGTTGCTGGCGGAGGCGGAGCGCGTGGGCATGGACGGCGCAACGTATATCGCGGCGTGTGCGGCCGGCGTCGACGTTGCGGTCACGCTCGGCCTGGCGGCGACGTCGCAAATCCGCTTCTTTCGGCCTTCGACGTGCGGGTTGTTCGGCGCGGTGGCCGCGCTTGCGCGGGCGCGAGCCATGAACGAGGCGCAGACGGTCGATGCGTTCGGGTACGCGCTCGCGTTCGCGTCCGGCACGATGCAGGCGCATGTTGAGGGCACGCCGGCGCTGGCCGTGCAGGTCGGCGCTGCGGCGCGCTCTGCGTTCTGGGCGGCGGACATTGCGGCGGCCGGGCTGCCGGGACCGCGGGGCAGCGTCGACGGGCCGTTCGGCTATCTCGCGCTCTTCGAAGCGTCGAGCGCATTGGCGCCGCTGCTTGAGACGCTTGGCCGTACGTGGCGCGCGGCGGACGTGAGCTGGAAGCCCTATCCGACAGGGCGCGCCGCGCATGGCGGCATCGACATGGCGCTGGCCCTGCGGGCGCAGGGCGTGACCGCGGAAACGCTCGAACGCCTGGATGTGCACGCGCCGCCGCTGATCCTGCATCTCGTGGCGCGGCCGATCATTGCGCCGCTGGAGGTGAATTATGCGCGCCTTTGCCTGCCTTATGTGATGGCGACGGCGCTGCGGCGCGGGACCGTGACGCTGGCGGATTTCACGCCCGATGCGCTGGCCGATCGCGAGACGCATGCGCTGGCTGCGCGCATCGGAGCAACCCTGTGGGAGAATGAGGATCCGGCTGCGTTCGTTCCGCAGCGTGCGTGCGCCGTGCTGCGCGACGGACGCGAGATCGTAGCCGATGTTGATATGCTCCCGGGCGCCGTGGCGCGGCCGCTGTCGCGCGATCAGCAACTGGCGAAGCTCGCCGCGAACATCGCGTATGGCGTCGGCGCGGCGGACGCGGAGGCGCGCGCGGCCGCGATCGCCGCCGTCATCGATCATCTTGAGACGGCGCCCGACGCGGGCGTCCTCAGCCGGCTCGCGCAGACGGGACGCTAGGCATGGAGCACCGTTCCTATTTTGATTTCGCCGACCCGCGCGCGCTTGCGGCGGAGTATCCGATCGGGGCGGCGTTCGAGACGTTTGCGCGCACGATCAGCCGCGATGCGCTGCGCGCGGCGCAGGAGACGCGCTTCCAGCGGCTCTTGGATCGCGCGGCGCAGATGCGATTCTACCAGCGGCTCTGGGGGGCGCATGGCGTGGAGCGCGGCGATGTCCGAAGCCTCGACGATCTGGCGAAGCTGCCGACGTTCGAGAAGGCGGACATTGTCGCGTCCATCGAAGAGGCGCCGCCGTTTGGGGACTTTGCGGGACTTGAGTCCTACGCAGATCATGAGCGTCCCCCGGTCATCTTCCACACCACGAGCGGCACGACCGGACGGCCGCAGCCGCTGCTGTTCGGGCCCAAGACGCGCGAGGTGCAGAACCTGCTGCTCGGGCGCGCCTACCGCTTCCAGGGCCTGCGCGCCGACGACGTGGCGCACTCCGTCTACGGACACGGCATGATCAATGGCGGCCATTATGTGCGCGAGGCGGTGACGCATTGGACCGCGGCGACGTTCATGTCGGCAGGCACCGGCATCGAGACGCGCTCGGTGCAGCAGGTCGCGCTGATGCGGGATTTCGGCGCGACGGCGCTTCTCGGCTTCGCCGACTTCATCAAGCGCCTCGCCGAGGTCGCGCGCGAGGAAGGAATCACAATCGGGGAAGACATCCGGATCCGGATGATCTCGGGCCAATTCGGGCGTGATGACAAGGCCGCCGTCTCCGCGCTCTGGGGCGGCGCTGCGTGCTACGATTGGTATGGCGTCGGCGACACCGGGATCATCGCGGCGGAAGGGCCGGACCAGGCCGGGCTCTATGTGTTCGAGGACGCGCACTTTGTTGAGATCTGCGACATCGACACCGGCGCGCCAGTCGCGGACGGCGAGGCCGGCGACATGATCGTGACGTGCCTGTTCAAGGACGACGTCTATCCGATCATTCGGTTCAACACCCATGACGTATCGCGGGTGCTGACGACGGCGTCGCCGCTCGGGTTTCAGCTGCGCCGCCTGGAGGGGTTCCTCGGGCGCTCGGACAACATGGTGAAGCTGCGCGGGATCAATGTGTTTCCCCAGGCGGTGGGGCCGATCCTTGCGGCGCATGCGGCGTTCGCCGGCGAGTTCGTCTGCCGCGTCGTGCGCGATGGGACGGGGCGCGACGAGCTTATCGTCACGGCGGAGGCGAGCGTGCGCGATGAGGCGACGCAATCAGCGTTCGCCGCGCTGTTGCGGCAGGGCCTCGGCGTGGAAGCGCTCGTGGAGCTCGCGGGCCGCGGCGAGACGGCGCCGCTGACGCAGATCGAGACGCGCCAGAAACCGATCCGGCTGATCGATGAGCGGAAACGCTGATGCGGGCGGGTTTGCGCTTCGATGCGCTGCGCTCAGCGTTCGGCGCCGGCGATGCGACGCCGTCCGATGCGCTCGGCGTGTGCAAGGCGGCGATCGAGGCGGAGAACCCGCGTCTCAACGCGATCGTGCATGCGGATTGGACGCGCGCGGAGCAGGACGCGGCCGCCAGCGACGTGCGCTGGCGTGCGGGCGCGCCGCTGTCGCTGATCGACGGCGCGCCGATTGCGGTGAAGGCGAATTGCGCGGTCGAGGGTTTGCCGTGGACGGCGGCGCTTAAGCCGCTTGCGGCGCGGAGCGCCGGCGCCGACAGCGAAGTCGTTGCGCGCCTGCGCGCGGCCGGGGCGGTGATCGTTGGCGTCGCGAACATGCATGAGGCGGCGCTTGGCGCGACGACCGACAGCCCGCTCTACGGGCGGTGCATCAATCCGCTGCGCGACGGCTACACGCCCGGGGGCTCATCGGGCGGCTCGGCGGCGGCGGTCGCGGCGGGCTTCTGCGCAGGCGCGATCGGGACGGACACGATGGGCTCGGTGCGGGTTCCTTCATCCTATTGCGGCGTTGTCGGCTTCAAGCCGAGCCGCGGACGGATTTCAACGCGCGGCGTCATTCCGCTCTCGACGACGCTTGATCATGTCGGCGTGCATGCGGCGTCCGTCGCCGATGCGCGGGGCCTCTATCGCCTCTGCGCGGGCGTTGATCAGCGGTCGAGGGAGGACGCGGCGCCGGCGGCGTTTCGCGTCGGCGTTGCGGATTGGGACGTCGCCCTGGCGCCTGGCGTCGAACGGGCGTTCGCCCGGGCGATCGCGGCGTTGACGGCGGCGGGTGTCGCGATCACGGCGATCGATCTGCGCGGCGCTGCGCTTGCACGGATGCGGCGCCGCGGCCTGCTGATCTGTGAGGCGGAGTTTGCGGCGGCGTTTCCTGACATGGATGCGGGCGCGCTTTCTGCCGCGCTGGCGGGGATGCTTGCATGGGCTGCAAAACAGCACCCTGCGAAACTGGAGGAGGCCTACGCCGAGATTGAGGCCGCAGAGCGCCTCGCGCACGATGTCTTCGCGCAGGCGGACGTGCTGCTCTCGCCCGCCACGCCGCAGACAGCGTTTCCGCACGACGCGCCTGCGCCGGAGAACCAAGCCGATCTGACTGTTCTCGCAGACTTCGCAGGGCTGCCGGCGGTGTGCCTGCCCATGGGCGAGGCTGAAGACGGTCTGCCGGCGTCGCTCCAAGTCATGGCGGCGCGGGGCGCGGACGAGCGCGCGCTGGCGTTTGCGGCGTTTGCGGAGGCAGCCGGGTTCAGCTGAATTTCGGCGCGCGCTTTTCCAGGAATGCGCGATAGCCCTCGGCAAAGTCGGGACCGGAGAACGCCTCGGCAAAGAGCCTGCGGCTTTCTTCGTCGTCCATGACCGCGCCGTCGGCCGCCTTGTGCGCGATGCGCTTGATCGCCGCGAGCGAATAGCGCGCGGCCCCCGCGAGCGCATGTCCGAACGCCGCGCATTCAGCGTCCATCGCCTCCGCCGATACGATGCGATCGATGAGGCCCCACGCGAGCGCCGTGGGCGCGTCGATCATGCGGCCGGTGAACAGCATGTCCTTCGCGTGCGAGAGGCCCACGGCGCGGATAAGGCGATGGGTGTCGGCGACGCCGTATGCGAGTCCAAGGCGCGCCGGCGTGATCGCGAAGCGCGCCGACGGCGTCGCCCAGCGCAGGTCGCACGCGAGTGCAAGACCGCAGCCGCCGCCGACGCAGACCCCGTCGATCTGCGCGAGAACGGGCATCGCGACCGCTTCGAGCGCGCGCATTGCAGCCTGTATGTCCCCCTGGTTGGCCAACGCGGCGTCCGCGCTTGCGTACGCGTCCTCGAATTCGGCGATGTCTGCGCCGGCTGCGAAATGGCCGCCGCGCCCGGCAACGACGAGGACGCGCGCGCCGCTTTGCGCGGCGCTCTCTACCAGCGCCGGGATTGCGCGCCACATCGCGAGCGTCAGCGCGTTGCGCTTTTCGGGACGGTTGAGCGAGATGATCGCCAGCGCGCCCTCGGTTTCCAAGGTCACGTCAGCCATGGACGGCGTCCTCCGCGAAGGCGGAGAGCGGGAGCGGCGCGCCGGTGTTCTCGATCAGCGCCTTGCGGCGAAGGAAGCGGTGAAAGCCGGCCGCGCCCATCCGCGATCCGGAGATGCCGGACTCCCCGAAGGCGTGCTTCTCGGCCTCGTAGAAGAGCGCGGTCAGCGCTGCGTCATTAATGCTGATGGCGCCGGCGTTGAGGTGCAGGGCTGCGGCCTCGGCCTCGTCGTGATCGCCGATGATTGCGGCGGAGAGGCCGTAGCGCGAGTCATTGGCGAGGGCGATCGCCTCGTCGGTTGTCGCATAGGGCATGACCGGCATGATGGGCCCGAACGTCTCTTCGCGCATCACGTCCATCGTGTGATCGACGCCGGTCAACACGGTGGGGCGCAGCCAGAGACCGCCGCCGTGGGTCTCGATCTCGCCGCCGCAGCGCACGCGTGCGCCCTTCGCCTTGGCGTCTTCGATGTGGTTGCGCAGAATGTCGGCCTGCCGGGCGAAGATGATGGGGCCGATCTCGCCGGCGGCGATGTCAGGCCAATTCAACCGGCAGCGTTCGGCGGCGGCGATCAATCGATCGACGAAAGCGCCATAAAGCGACTGCGCGACGTAGAGCCGTTCGATCGACTGGCACGCCTGGCCCGTCGACAAGACCGAGCCGCGCAGCGCGGCGGTGACGGCGGTGTCGAGATCGGCGCTGGCCAGGATGATCAACGGATCCTTCCCGCCAAGTTCGAGAAAGGCGGGGATCAGACGCCTTGCGCATTGCAGCGCGACTTTGCGTCCGGTTTGCGCCGAACCGGTGAAGCACAGCGCATCGACACGATCGATCACGCCGATTCCAGTCGCGGCGGCGCCTTCGACAGCCGCGAATACAGGGGCGAGCGCCGGGACGTCGCCGATGCACGCGCGCAGCGGCGCCAGGAAGCGCGGGGTGACCTCCGACGGTTTCAGCAGCACGGCGCAGCCGGCGAGCAGCGCCGGAATCGTGTCGATCATCGACAGCGTCAGGGGAAAATTCCATGGCGAGATGACGCCGACGAGCGGGTAGGGAATGAATTGCGGGCGGTGGCGGATGTGCGGCATCGCGCGGCCCTCTGTCCATTCGCTTGTCAGAAGACGCGCCGCCTGGCCCGCCCACACGCCGAGGCTGGCGATGACGCCGCGAACTTCATGGCGCGCGATCGCGCGCCGGCCGGTGTCGTGCTCAAGCGCGCCGGCCAGCGCATCGAAGCGGCGCTCCATCGCGGCGGCCAACGCGAGGAGGGCCGTGGCGCGCTCTTCGATCGCGAGACCGGCCCATGCGGGCTGGGCCGCGCGCAGGCGCGCCGAGACAGCGTCGAGCGCTGCGTCGTCGGCCGGCGCGATGTGGGCGTCGACGGCGCCGGTGCGCGGATTGCGGACGTCGATCACAATAGGCCGAGCGCGCCTGGGTTCATGATGTTATGCGGATCGAGCGCGCGCTTCAGCGCCGTCAGCAGCGCCAGCGTTTCCGGCGGGCGGGTGTGGGCGAAGGGATAGGTGCGTCCGATCTGGAAGTGTGCAGCGCCGAAGCGGGTGAACACGTCCACAACGGCCGCGCGGGCCTCGCGCACCAGGGCGGTGGCGGCTTCGTTTGGCGCAAAGCGCTCAAACTTCTTCAGCACATGGGGCTCCACGGTCTCGTCGTGCAGCGCAAAGCGCTCCTCGGGCCAATAGAACACGGGCTCGATCAGGAAGCCGTTGGTGGAGAGCGTGGTGATGAGATAGCCATGGGCGACGCCCATGCCCTTAAAGCGCGGCTTGAACGCAGCGAAGCAAGCTTCCAGCGCCGACCATGCGGCGACGGCGTCGTCCATGCGCACGATTCCATGCACCGGCGCCCAGCGTTCGCCCGCGGGACCAAGCACATTGTTGAGCGGGGTGAAGGGCTGCGCGCGGATCGCTTTCGGGATGGTGTTCTCCACCTCCGCGCCGCCGAAGCGGGAGACGATCGCGCGCATCTCGGCGAGGCCCGCCTCCACGGCTGCGCGCACGCGGCCCTCAACGACCGCGTGGATTGAATAGTCGGCGCCGTCGAGAAACGCGCGGCCTGCAAGCGCCATGCGCGCGCCTTCCTTGACGCCGCCGAGCAAGGATTTCTGCGCGGTGACGACCTTGGCGAGCGTTGCGGCGTCCGCCAGAAGGCTCGCGCGCTTCATGCGCAGCCGCGCCAATTCCGGGTCGAATCCGAAGAGTTCGCTGGCGACGCCCGCGCGCGCGATCTCCGCCATGGCGCCGGCGCAGGCGTCCCGGTCGGCGAAGGAGAACGACGCCCAGCCTTCATGCGCGGGGACGCGGATGAGGCGCAAACTCGCCTCGCCCTTCACGCCGAGCGCGCCGCAATCGCCGAGGAAGAGACCGGTCAGATCGGGTCCGTCGTGACGGAAGAAGCCGGGCGCGCCAGGCTTGGCGGCGGCGCCGGTGCTTACGATCGCGCCGTCGGCCGTGACGACCCTGAGGCTGACCACGGAGTCCGGGCCCGCCCCGTGCGACCCCGCGCCGAAGAAGGCGTTGTTCTGCGAGAGACCGCCGCCGATCGTGGAGGATATGCCCGAGAGCGGGCCCCAGAACGGCGTGCGCAGCCCATGCGGCTTCAGCGCGGCATGGAGCGCGGCCCAGGTGACGCCGGCGCCGACGGTGACGATCATGTTGGCGGCGTCGATGTCGATGTGCGCGAGGCGTCGGGTGTCGATCAGCACCGCGCCCGGCGTGTCGGCAACGTAGCCTGCGGTGTACGACATGCCTGCGCCGCGCGGGAGAACGGGCATGCGCGCGGCTGCCGCGGCGGCGACGCAACGCGACAGCTCCTCGATCGTCGCCGGGGCGACGACCAGACCGCACAGCGCGCCGCGCGTCCAAATATCTTCGCTCATCAGCGCGCGGGTGCGCGGATCATCGGCGACATGATCAGCGCCGACGATTGCGGCGAAGATCGATGCGGGTGAGCGCGCGGCGCCGGCGTCAGGCATGGCGCGTCACAACCATTCGGTGCGCCCGCCGCGACGGCGGCGCGCAAGCTTCATGTGATGCTGGAAACGATCAGGGCGGTAGAAGCCGTGGAGGGCCTCAACACCGCGGCCCTCGCGGTCACGCATCACGCGCCGGATCTCCAGGAGCGGCGCGCCGGAGGCGATGCCGAGCGCGCGCGCAACCTTCAGGTCCGCCGCGGCGGCCGTGATCCATTGTTCGGCTTCGACGGCTTCATGGCCTGCGCGCGCGATCATTTCGAGCATCGGCTTGTGGGCGAGATCGCGGGCGGGAAACCGGGCGGCGATGTCCCCCGGCACGTGGGTGATGAGGTAGGAGAAGGGCTTGGCTTCGATCTTGCGCAGGCGCACCGCGCGCTGGACGCGCGCGCCGGCCTCCAGGCCCAAGAGATCGACGATGTCGGCGGGGGCGCGGACGGTCGCGACTTCAAGAAGTTCGACCTCGGTGCCGAGGCCCATGAGGCGCAGGCTATCGACGAGGTTTTCGAAACTGCCTTTCACGACAGGCGCGGCCGCATCGAACGTGACGGTCGTGCCGCGCCCGCGATGGCGTGTGACGAAGCCGCCGGCGGCGAGTTCGCTCAGCGCGCGCTTCACGGTGATGCGGGAGACGCCGAGCAGCTTCACCAATTCCTGCTCGCCCGGCAGCAGCGAGCCGGCAGGATAATGGCCGGTGCGGATGCGTTCGCGCAGCACGGAATAGATTTGATGGTAGAGCGGCGTCGGCGAGGCGTCGTCGATCAGTTCGGGCGTCAGCTCCGGTTTGGGCCGACGGGCGGCGGATGCGTGCGGCGCCATGAACGCTCCTAGGAAAGAGAAGACAGCGGCGGGCCGCCGGCGGCGCGGTCGCGAACTGAATCGGCGTCACGCCAGGTCTTGCCGCCGATGGCGGCGCCGATCGCCGGGGTGAATGCGCGCGCCTCGATGCGTGCGTATTGGCCGTTGGTGAAATACGGATCCTTGCGCATCAGCGCCCACGCATCGTCGATGGTCGGCGCATAGACCAGGAACAGCGATCCGTCCAAAGCGTCTTCGCCGGGCGCGCGTGTGGGACCAGCGATGATGTAGCGATCCCAGTACGCCTCAACATGCGCCAGATGCGCATCGAGATCGCGGGTGCGCAGCGCCGGCGCGGCCGGGCCGTCAATGCACAGAAACATGAAGCACGGCTCAGCCGGGCGCGGCACGAAAGGGGCCATGAGGGGGGTCCTCGAC
>WGOB01000087.1 GCA_016124255.1 Alphaproteobacteria bacterium
ACGAGATCCGGCGTTTCCCGATGCTGGAGCCGGACGAGGAGTACATGCTGGCCAAGCGCTGGCGTGAGGACGAGGATCTCGATTCCGCGCACCGGCTCGTGACCTCGCATCTGCGGCTCGTCGCCAAGATCGCCATGGGCTATCGCGGCTACGGCCTGCCGATCGGCGAAGTGATCAGCGAAGGCAATGTCGGCCTCATGCAGGCCGTCAAGAAATTCGATCCGGACAAAGGCTTCCGCCTCGCGACCTACGCGATGTGGTGGATCCGCGCCTCGATTCAAGAATACATCCTGCGCTCCTGGTCGCTCGTGAAAATGGGCACCACCGCCGCGCAGAAGAAGCTCTTCTTCAACCTGCGCCGCATGAAGGGCGAGATCAGCGCGCTCGAAGAAGGCGATCCGCGCCCCGAGAACGTGAAGACCATCGCCCACAAGCTCGCGGTGACCGAAGAGGAAGTCATCTCCATGAACCGCCGCCTCTCCGGCGGCGACGCCAGCTTGAACGCGCCCATCGCCTCGGAAAGCGAAAGCGAGTGGCAGGACTGGCTGCAGGACGAAACCCAGGAGACGCAGGAAAACACGCTGGCGCGCTCCGAGGAATTCGAAGCCCGCATGGAACTCCTGCAAGCCGCGATGGCCGATCTCACCGATCGCGAACGCCATATCATCGAAGAGCGCCGCCTGAAGGATGATCCCGCGACCCTGGAGGATCTCTCCAAGGAATACGGCGTCTCGCGTGAGCGCGTCCGCCAGATCGAAGTGCGCGCGTTCGAGAAGCTGCAGAAGGCGATGAAGCGCCAGGCGACCGAACGCGGCCTCGTCGCCGCCGACTAACGGACCGCGGGCTTCCAGCCCGCAATCACCATGAACAGGACCGCCGGCGCCCCCGCCGGCGGTCTTTTTCTCGTCCCACCGCCGCGCCACAACGCCGCCATGCCCACCCGACGCGCCGCTCTCGTCGCCGCCGCCGCAGCCCTTGCGCCGCGCGCGCACGCACAACCCGCAAGCCTCGATTGGACGACGCTGCGCCCCGGCCTCGATCACGCCCGCGCGCGCCTTGACGCGACCATCGGCGACCGCTGGCTGCACATCCTCCGCATCAGCCCCGCGCGCTTCCGCTTCACGCTGCTCACCGGCGAAGCCGCCGGCAAATCTCCGCGCAGCGCCGCCCGATGGGCCCGCGAACACGATCTTGTCGCCGCGACCAACGCCGGCATGTTTCACCCCAACGGCCTGCCCGTCGGCTTCGCCAAATCCCAAGGCCGCGTGATCCAGCCGACCATCACGCGCGACCGCTGCGTCTTCGTTTTCAATCAGACGCGCGCCCGCATCATCGACCGCGCGTGTGAAACCTTCGACGCAGAATCCCAGCCCAATGCGCTCCAATCCATCCGCATGATCTCGTGCGACGGACGCAACGTCTGGACCCAGCAGCCGCGACGCTGGTCCATCGCCTGCCTCGCGCAGGACGCCGAAGGGCGCATCCTTTTTCTGCACTCGCGCTCGCCGCACAGCGTGCACGATTTCATCACCGCGATTCAGGCGCTCCCGCTGTCGATCGCACGCTGCATGTATCTCGAAGGCGGCCCCGAAGCGACGTTCTACGTGAATGCAGGCGACGCCGAGATCGAGCGCTACGGCTCCTTCGAGACCGCCTTCAACGAAAACGACGACAACGGTTTCCCCTGGCCGCTCCCCAATATCCTGGGCGTGGTGGCGCGCTGACGAACAAAGGCTGCGGCCCCTATATCGAGAAATTCAAAGACGCCTGAGCAACTGCGCTAGTCGCTAGTCCAAACTCTTGTTCTGCAAGTCTCACATAGAATTTCCGAATGTGAGGGGCGACTCGGATCACGCACAATCTTGAAGCCCGGCGAAACCGACTCAATGGTTGTGGCGGTGTTTCCCTTCACGAAGGCCCAGCCGTCTTCCTGCGATAGTTCCGCGACGCCTTCTTTCTGGCAGGCCGCACATTGGAGCTCCGCCGTGAACCGATCAGTGGCCATGTCAGCGAACTACGAAGCGCACGCCGGAGGGCGTCGCCTCCAGGATTTCAATTGTTTGCTCCCGCAGCGTGATTGTTCGCCCCTGCCGCAAGTCCAATGTAAACTCGATAGTGTCCGGCGGAAGCGCTTGGATATTTGGCGCAGGCGTTCGAGTCACTATTCCGGTTCCCGTTATCGTGTTGCCGTGCTGCGTGGCCGTGAATGTATTGGTCCCGAGTCCCGTGCGGTTCATCGTGTTCTCGTTCGTGACGATGTCCACGTCTCTGCGTCGGAAGATGGCGAGGCCGTCAGCCGCCAGCCCCATGAAACGCAAATC
This sequence comes from Alphaproteobacteria bacterium, assembly GCA_016124255.1. Lineage (GTDB taxonomy): Bacteria > Pseudomonadota > Alphaproteobacteria > Caulobacterales > Aquidulcibacteraceae > CADEEL01. Next base: position 2,322 of record WGOB01000087.1, read on the forward strand.
AGAGAATCCGCGATCCCGCGTCCGTCCGAAGGCGTCGGCGCGTCCAAACGCATTCGGCAAATCTTCCCGAACATCTACCCTCAGCATGACATCCCCGATGCTCGAAAACGTCTCGACATTCGCGGGTCTGCTTGCACGGGATTCTTGTTCAACCGTCGCACACGCGGCCAAGATCGCTGACGCAAGAAACGCCAACATCATTCTGCCCAGCATCGCAAAACTCCCTCACACCTACGCTAGCAGCGGGCGGCTTTGATTTCCAGAAGCTCAGCCCGCCAGTCCTAGCAGCTTGAAGCACTACGCCCGCAGAATTGCGGCTCTCCGCCTCCCATCGTGAAGAAACGATTCTGACCTTCGCCGCAGTTGACCCAATAGACGCCAGCGCGGTTGACTGACTTGCTCCCGATCTCAATGGCGCGACATTGCCCGGAGGCCAGAAGATGCGCCGCCCCAGTGCGAAGCGCGGTGACATCGGCTTCGCTATGACCGTCTTCCCCAACCCCAGGAATGCCTTGAATCCTGGAGTCCATGAGATCGGGCGCTAGCGTGAGCTGTGGCAATGGCGCTGGACGTTCGCGAGAGAGGTGAGAGGCGCGAACCCATCGCGGAGTATATTGAAGGCCGGTGACGCGAAACCATTCGCCTTGCCTATCGGTGACTTCAACGCTTTGGCCGCGATAGATTCTGTTTTCGACAACGCCGCCGCCTGGCGCCGTGCGTTCGTCTGTAACTTCGACGTTCACGAAATAGGTGTTTGGGCCAAGCGGAGTCTCCGCGACTTCGGCGGGGCGTGTTTGCGGCGGCGCGGGCGTCGCCGGAGGTTCGATGATTCCAAGTTCGCAAGCGCGATTCATTTCCACGTTGGCGCGCTCAACGGCTTCGACGTGACCGCCCAAGGGCGCGTTGGCCTGCATCGCGGCTTCAAGCCGATCAGCAGCTTCGCGACCTTCTACCCGCGCCCGTTCGCAGGCTCTGGAGCCCGTCCCGGTTGATGGGCCGCACGCGGCTAGGGCAATGACGCCGACAGCGGCGGCGATGCTGGCGAATCTCATACCGGGCTCCCCACGCCAAAGTTGCATGTGTTCGTTACCGCAGCCAAGGTCTATGAGAAATTCGCATCTAGTCTACGCGATCGCCCCTGCGATCGAATGGTCGGAAAAAGATGCTCTACACATTTGAATATAGAGCAACTTTACCCGACCTCGGACTCGCAAAGCGATCCCAGTAGGTCGGATGTTGCTCCAGGGGGGATCAGGGGTGCAGCGTTTGCCCCTAGGTTCCAGGTTCTCGCGCTCACGCGCGATCCCCGGAATAACGGCATTTGGAACATCTTCAGAGAAAGTATTTTTGACCCGCATTAGTCAGCCTCCGGCGCGACGTACCGGAGCCACGCCGCGATCCGCGCCTGCACCTGCGGGTCCGGCGCATCGCTGCGCGCGACCATCAGCTGCGCGAAATTGTCCGCCATGATCTCTTCCGGCTGCATGATGTAATTGGTGTTGCGCCCGGCCGCGGCGAAGAGGTAGGGCGCGGCGGCGCGGAGGTCGAGCAGGATCGGGCCGTCCGCTCCGGCCGCCGCCGTGCAGCGGCCGTCATCGCCGCGTTGCGCGACAAGGAATTGCGGCAACAGATAATCGCCGAACGTTGCAATGTTTGCATCGTAGCGCGGCGCGGCGGCCATCAGCCGCGGCAGCAGCACGGCGCCGTTTTCGTACGCAACGACATGTCTGTCCTGCGGCGAGTCCGGATTGGTCAGCCGCCCGTCCACGAGCGCCCGCGGCCAGTCCACCGCGCTGCACGGCGCAAACCCGATCAGCGCATACATCTCGTCGCGCCGCGCCGCGTGGCGCCGCGAGAGCACGTGCCACAGCTCGTGGAAGAAGATGTAGTCGAGCATCGCATCGGTTTCCGGCAGCGACGGCCCCCAGATGATCGCGTTTCCGCGCGTGTGCGGGAATCCGCCCTCCACCGCCTCGCTGACTTTGATGAACCCGATTTCCGCCGGCAGCCACTGCGCAACGGCGTCCGTCCGCGCCTGCACGCGCGCGACCATCGCCTGCAGTCGCTCATGCTCGGCCTCTGTCCACGCCTGCGTCGACCTGCGATAGAGCGCCATCAGGTCGTCCAGATTTCCGCCATCGGGCCGCCTTAGCCGGATGGAGAGATCCGCGGGAGAAAGTGCGCTGGTGAAATCGTCGGACGCAGAAAGGATCGCCCCGCCCTCCTCCGGCGAGAGCGCCCGAAACTCCGCCGCTGAAAGCGGCGCGACGACGATCGCCCATGCCGCCAATGCAATCGAAAATCTACGCATCCCGATGTCTCCGCCGTCTTCGCCGCTCATACGGGCCGCGCATGGCCCCGGCAAGGCGCCCGCCCGGCGCGCGCTGCTGATCGCGGGCCTCGGCGCGCTCGTTGCGCCGCGCCCGGCCGTAGCACAGGACCTCTCGCAGGCGGCCCCGCTCTTCGCCGGCCTTGTCGATCCGTATACGGAGGAAACCCGCGCCCGCGGCCCGCGCCGCGCAGCGCCCTTCACCGCGCGCTACCGCCACCTCGGCCGCCGGCTGGACTTTGTCGCCTCCCGCCACGACACCGCGCCCGAAGGCGAGACCTTCCGCGCCATCCGCCGCGCATTCGAACGCCTTTCGCCGCGCATCGTCATCCTGGAGGGCATCCCCACCGCCTGGGGCTTTAGCCCCGCGCGCATGCGCGATCTCCTCGCCGCCGCCGACGCCGGCGGTCCGGTCGATTCCTACCTCCGCGGCGAGCCCGGCTTCGCCATGCGCCTCGCGCTCTCCAGCGGCGCGCGTTTCATCGGCGGCGAGCCCGCATCGGCCGACGTCGACCGCGGCCTCTACGCGATGGGCTATGCGCGCGAAGACATCGCCGGCGTCAAGATCCTGCAATGGTTGCCGCAGGGCCGCATCGCCGGCGAATTCGACGACGCCGACGATCCGCGCTTGCGCGACTATCTCGATCGCGCCGCCGCCCGCGTCGCCGCCGACTTCCAGCCCCACTATCCCTATTCCCGCGCCGCCTACGAAACCTGGCACGAACGCCAGTTCGGCCGGCCCGCCCGCAACGATCCCGAATTGCTGCAGCGCCTCGATCCAAGCCGCGCCGGCCGCGCCGCCGAGATCTCCCGCGCCATGACGCTCCTGCGCGACCGCCACCTCTACGCGCTGATCATCGCCACGCTGACGCCCGACGCGCGCACCCTCGTCATCTACGGCAGCGCGCACTACATCACCTTGCGCCGCGCGCTCGAAGCCGCCCTCGGGCGTCCGCGCTACGTTTGATGGGCGTTCCGTCTACGGATTAAGCCTGAGGGAGTTGTGAACCAGGCACGCGCCTCCGTCATTCCGGACGCGACGAAGTCGCGATCCGGAACCTAGGAGATCATGGAGTGCAGCGTTTCCTAGGTTCCGGGTTCTCGCGCTCCCGCGCGATCCCCGGAACAACGCCATTTGGAACGTCTTCAGAGCTGCCCCAAATTTAGTCTCTTCCCGCTGCGCTCGCCGCGTTGATTGTCGGGTCCTCGACCACGGTCTGTGATCCGCCTGTGAAGCAGCTCGACAGCGCGAGCAGCAGGATCAGCGCCGCAAGCCCCGACGCCAGCACCGTCGCCGCATAGCCTTGCGCGCGATCCTCGGGGCACTTCATCAGCACCGGCAGCCCGCGATAGATGAGATACGCCGTCACCGGCAGCCCCAGAAGCGCGATCCACCACAGGCTCGGCGCGAGCGAGACGATCCCAAGCAGCAACGCCGGCGTCGGCGCATACGCGGCAAGCTTGATGGCCGCGAGTTCATCCGGCGTCGCTTCGAAATTGCGCGCCACCACGTTCGTCAGAATGCCGAGAAAGAAAATCGCCGCGACCAGCACGATGAAGCTGACGATCGCACCGGTAAGGATGCCGCCCGACACCGGCACGCCCGGCGCGCGGAACGCCAATTGCCCGATCATCCCCGCGATCGGCGCGATCGCGCACAGCGGCGCAACATAGCCCGCCATGATCGAAGCGGCGTTGGTGTCTTCGTCGCGGATTTGTTCCCATTCCTGCTTCGGATGACGCAACAGCCCATAGGCGCGCGACAGGATGAACTCGGCCTTGCGCCGCGCCTCGTCCGCCCGCGCTCGCGCTGCATGCGCAGCCGCGCTCGTCTTCTTGGCGCCGCCGGCGCCGTCGTCCTTGGTCTCGGCCATGCCCCCTCTTAGAGCCTCCCCCCACTGCGGCCAAGCGCTCCCCGCGCTTGGCGCCGCCTCGCCCCGGCGGCAAGATGGCGCGATGTTGAAATCACCCGTTGTTCGCTACGCGCTGATCGGCGTCGGCGCCGTGCTTGGCCTGCTGCTCGTCGGCGCGCTCGCGCTGTGGCTGTTCTTCCCGAAAGATCTGGTGCGCCAGACGATCGAGGAACAGGTGGAGCGCGCCACCGAACGCGATCTGACGCTCGGCGAGATCGACGTGGCGATCTTCCCCTCGATCGGCCTTTCCGCCGCCGACGTCGTGCTCTCCAACCCCGCCGGCTTCGAGGGCGAGCCGTTCCTGAAGGCCAAGCGCGTCGTGTTCGCCGTCGCGCTGATGCCGCTGATCCGCGGCGACATCCAAGTGCGCCGCCTGATCATCGAGGAGCCTGCGCTCACGCTTGCGGTGAACGAAGCCGGCGCCGCGAACTGGACGTTCCCGTCCAAGGAAGAAGAACCCGAACGCCTTGACGCGCTGCGCATCGACGAGTTCCGCATCGCCGACGGCGCCATGACGTTCGCCGGCGGCGAAGGCGATCCCCTCGCGCTTTCCGATATCGACGCCGCCGTCCGTCTGCCCGGCCTCGACGAGGAAGCCGCCTTCGACGCCGCCTTCGACTACGCCGAACGCCGCGTCTCCATCGACGGCGAACTCGGCCTTCCCCGCGCGCTGCTGGAAAAAGGCCAGACCCCGCTCGCTGTCCGCATCGCCGCCCCGCGCCTGGAGGCGACCTTCTCCGGCGCGTTCGACGCTGCGACCGGCGCGGTGCAGGGCCGCCTTGAGAGCGAGGGCCAAAGCTTGCGCGACACGCTCGCCTGGTTCGGCGTCGCGCTGCCCGAAGGCGATGTCTACGCCGCCTATTCGATCGCCGCCGCCGTAACGGCGCGCGGCGCAACCGAAGCCGCGCCGACGACGCTGGCGCTGCAACAGGGAACCTTCGCGCTCGACGCGCTGCGCGCGACAGGCGATCTCGCGCTCACATTCTCCGAGTCCGGACGAATGCGCGTCGTCGGCGCGCTCACCGTGCCGGAACTCGACTTCAACCCCTACCTCCCCCCGCCGCCGGCGAACGCCGAGACCGGCGTCAACGTGCAGACCGCCTGGCCGACGACGCCGCTCGATCTTTCCGGCTTGAGCGCCGCCGACGCCGATCTCGCGCTCACCCTGCCATCGCTCACGTTCCAGCGCATGCGCTTCACCGACGCGCGCTTGGCGCTCGCGCTCAACAACGGCGTCGCCGATGCGCGGCTGACGCAAGTCAGCCTCTATGGCGGCGCCGGGACGGCGCGCCTCACCGCGAACGCCGCCGGCGCCCGCATCGCCAGCACGATCGATGTGGACAACATCCAGGCCGAGCCCCTGCTCACCGACGCGATCGGCTTCACCCGCGTCTCCGGCCGCGGGCGCCTGCGCGCCAACGTCTCCGGCGCCGGCGCCAGTCTCGCGGCGCTGATGCGCTCGCTCTCCGGCGACGCCAGCTTCGTCTTCAACGACGGCGCCTTGAAAGGCGTGAACCTCGCGCTTGTGGCGCGCACGATCCAATCGGCGCTTTCCGGCCAGGCCCGCGGCGAAGCCGCCGCCACTGATTTCGCGGAACTCGCAGGGACCTTCCAGATCGCCAATGGCGTCGCCGCGACGCAGGACCTGCGCATGCTCAATCCCTTCGTCCGCATGGACGGCCAGGGCCTGATCGACGTCGGCGCCCAGACGATCGACATGCGCCTGTCGCCCCGCGCCGTGAACACGATCGAGGGCCAGGGCGGCCGCACCGATCTTTCCGGGATCGGCGTGCCGTTCCGCGTGAACGGCCCATGGTCGCGTCCCAGCTATTCGCTCGCGATCGGCGACGTCGTCCGCAACGAGATCGAAACGCGCATGCGCGACGCGCTCGGCGGCGTCTTCGGCCGTTCCAGCGAAACGCCGACGCCCGAAGGCGAGACCCCGCCCGCCGAAGAGCAGCCGCGCCCCAATCCCGTCGAACAACTGGGCGATCTCTTCCGCCGACGCAATTGAAGCGGAGCTGCCATGACTGATCTTTCCCGCCGCGCGCTCGCGGCGCTGCCGCTCGCCGGCCTCGCTGTCGCCGCCGCAGCGGATGCGGACGCCGCCATCCCCGGCAGCTACGATTGGGCCGTGCGCCGCCACCTGGACGCGGTTCAGGCGCGCGATCTCGACGCGCTCGCGCGCACCCTCACCAATCGTGACGAACTGATCCTCATCCTGCCCAACGGCGTAATGACGCGCACCAAGGCGGAATACATCGCCTTCCATCGCGAATGGTTCGCCGCGTCCACGTGGCGGATCGAGTTCGAGGAATTGTGGGCCCAGACCACGCTCGGCATCGGCCAATCGCTCTTCCGGACGCGCTACGTCGATCAGCACACGGACGGCTCGCCCTATGAATCGAGCGCCTACCTGACGCTCACCTTCCGCCGCGAAGGCACGGACTGGAAGCTCTGGCACGACCAGAACACCCGCATCGCCGCGGGATGATCTGGGCCCCCGCCTGTGCTACGCAGGGGCGCCTCCAGGAGATGCCGTCATGAGCGCTCGACCCGCCGCACCGCCCGCCGCCGCGTTCGCCGCGCTGACTGTGACGCCGTCAGGCCCCTTGCTCGGCGCCGAAATCGCAGGCGTCGATCTGACCGCGCCGCTCAGCGCCGAGACCATCGCCGCGATCCGCGCCGCGCTCCTGAAGCACAAGGTGCTCTTCTTCCGCGATCAGGACATCTCCTACGACGACCACATCCGCTTCGGCCGCTATTTCGGAGACCTGGAGGGCCACCCGGTCACGACCACCGTCCAGGGCTATCCCGAAATCCTCCACATCGAAGGCGCCGACGGCACGGAGATCACCCGCGAGCGCCTGCCCATCGCGCGCCCCGCCAACAAATGGCACACCGACGTGACCTTCCGCGAGAAGCCGAGCCTCGCCGGCATTCTCCGTATGCGGACGATGCCGCCGCTCGGCGGCGACACCCTCTTCGCCGACACCGCCGCGATCTACGAGGACCTCCCGCCGAAAGTGAAGGCGCGCATCGAGGACCTCGAAGCCGAGCACGACATCCTGCAGAGTTACGGCTACCGCATCGACGAGGCAAAGCGGGCCCAGCTTGCGCACGATCATCCCCCGCGCGCCCATCCTGTTGTGCGCACCCATCCCGAAACAGGCGAGCGCCATCTCTTCGTCAATCACGTCTTCACCACGCGCATCCTCGGGCTGGAGCCGGACGAGTCGAAAAAGCTCCTCGCCTATCTCATCGAGCGCGTGAAGGCGCCGGAATATCAGGTCCGCTTCCGCTGGAGCCCGAACGCGATCGTCTTCTGGGACAACCGCGCCACCCAGCACTACGCCATCCTCGATTACTGGCCCCACCCCCGCGTCGTCGAACGCGTCACCGTCATGGGAACCGACGTCCCCCACCGTTGACCTCTCGCCCGCCCGTCATTCCGGACAGCGCGCAGCGCTGATCCGGAACCGAGGGGATTGTAGCGCGCTGCGTTGGCCCCTGGGCTCGCTCGTCGTGAAACGCGCTACCGCAGCGCCTTGCGGATCACCAGCTTCAGCCCCGACCACGTCTGGTCCACCGCGCACACTTTCACATCGACGAACCCCAGCGGCAGCGCCAGCGCGCGGATCACGTCCTCCGTGATGTCGGTCTCCACCATCGCCGCCTTCTTCGGCCAGCTCACCCACACGAAGCCATCCGCGGCCAAGAGACCGCGCAACTTCTCCAGATCAGCAGCCAGCGCCGCTTTCGCCGTGTGGAACACATGCGCCGCGGAGAGCCCCTTCGTAGGTCGCGCCGCGTAGGCGGGGCGGACGCTCGCCTCGATCTCGGCGCGCACGCTTGCGGGCATCCCGCGCGCCCAGAGCTTCAGCCCATCCTTTAGCCCCAGCTTCTTCGCCAGCGGCGTCCCTGAATACCCAGCCGGCATGTCAGCTTCCTTGCGCGGAGGGCCCCCATGCTATATCAGCCCGCGCTTCTGATTTTCCCGGAACCCGACGAGCCCCGCCATGAAGTCCGCAGGCCATCCCGACTATCACTTCATCACCGTGACCATGACCGACGGCTCGACCTTCCGCACCCGGTCCACCTACGGCAAGGACGGCGCGGAACTCCACCTGGACATCGATTCCAAGTCCCACCCCGCCTGGACCGGCGGAACCCAGACCCTGATGGATCGCGGCGGCCGCGTCTCCCGGTTCAAGGACAAGTACGGCTCGTTCCTGAAGAAGTAGGCGGAAATTTTTGCGGCCGGCAGGAACAGATCGCCAGCGCCGGCCGTTTAAAGGGGGTTAGGAGCGGCGCCCGCCCCCCCGCCAACCGCTCCCATCTTGAACACGGCCGCGCTTTGCGGCCGTGTTCTGCTTTTGGGGAAGCGGGTCCTCAGCCGCCGCCGAACGCGGCTTCGAGCTTCGCCATCTGGTCCACCACGCCGTTCCCCGCCGCCTTGGGCGCGCCGTACATATCCGCGTCCAGCCGGCGCACCCGCTCATGGATCGCCCCGCCCCGAGCCGCCAGCGCCATCAGCGCCTCCGGCAACGCTTCGGACGCGCCCAGCGCCGCGATCCCGCCGTCGCGGCCAGCGCTGCGGGCGTGCATCCGATACTTCTCGTCCGCGGCGTCTTTCAGCGCCATCTCTCCGTCCCGCACCGCGCGCTGCACCAGGAGCCAGGAGGCCACCTGCATCAGCCGCGTGGTGAGCCGCATGCTCTCCCCCGCATAGGCGAGCGCGGCCACGCGCGAGAGCCGCTTGGAGGCGGCCCGCCCCGGCCCGTCGAGATAGGCGGCCGTCTCCTCCACCAGCGCCATGCCTTCCTTGAAGGTGCGCTCGAACAGCTCGGACCGTGCAAACCCCATCACCCGATCGAGGCTCGGGGCGGGCGCGAAAGCCGCGGCGTGAAACTCGGACTCTGTCGTCATGATGCGCCGGGCGCTCGCAAGTCGTGGGCCGGGGCGCATGCCGCGGCCGGTCCAAAAGGTGTGGTCAGGACGCCCGCGGCGCCGTGAAGAAGGCGTCCGCGGCGTTTCGTTGGGCGCGCTTGGCGGTGATCTGCGCTTCGCACGCGGCGATCTCCTCGCGCAGCATCTCGATCCGCGCCTCAAGCTCCTCGATGCCCATCAAATCGAGCGGAACGGGCTTCTTGGGATGAGGCGCGAGGCCGTCGTCATCGATCATGGCGGAACCTTTGGCGTCACTCTAACGTGCCGGCCGATGAGACGCGAGAGGAGTCCCCGATGAGCGACGCGATGCGCGCCGTGGCGCACGCGCCAGGCGCGCCCTTAACGCTGACTGAGCTGCCGCGCCCGGCCCCGGGCGGAGGCGAAATCCTGATCCGCGTGCGCGCCGCGGGCGTGAACCGCCCCGATCTGATCCAGCGCGCCGGGCTCTATCCCCCGCCCCCCGGCGCGCCCGATACGCTGGGACTGGAAGTCGCCGGCGAAGTCGCGGCCATCGGCGCCGGCGTGGCGCGCTGGAAGCCGGGGGACCGCGTCTGCGCATTGCTCGGCGGCGGCGGCTACGCGGAATACGCGATGGCGCACGAAGGCTCTGTGCTTCCGATGCCGCAGACGCTCTCGTTCACCGAAGCCGCGGCGCTGCCTGAAACGGTGTTCACCGTGTGGGCGAACGTGTTCGAATCCGGCGCATTGAAAAGCGGCGAGGCGTTTCTCGTGCACGGCGGCGCTTCCGGCATCGGCACCACCGCCATCCAGATGGCCCACGCCGCCGGCGCGACCGTTTACGCCACCGCCGGCGACGCGGAAAAAACCGCGCTCTGCGAGCGCCTGGGCGCAAGGCGCGCCATCAATTACAAGACCGAGGATTTCGAAGCCGTACTCAAGGAAGCCGGCGGCGTCGACGTCATCCTCGACATGGTCGGCGCGCCCTATCTGCAGAAGAACCTCAACATCCTGAATGACCGCGGCCGTCTGGTTTACATCGCCTTCCTGCAGGGATCGAAGGGCGAGGTGGATCTGATGCGCATCATGCTGAAGCGCCTCGCCATCACCGGCTCCACCCTCCGCGCGCGTCCCCTTGCGGAAAAGGCGCGGCTTGCGCGCGAAGTCGAGGCGCACGTTTGGCCGTGGATCGCAGAGGGGAAGCTCAAGCCCGCGATCGATTCCACCTTTCCCCTGGTCGACGCCGAAGCCGCGCACGCGCGCATGCAGGCTGGAACCCACGCCGGGAAAATCGTGCTGACGCTCTAGAGCAACATCCGACCGACTGGGATCGATCGCAGGGGCGATCGCGTATGGTCGGAAGATGCTCTAGAATTTACCGTCTCTGCACACGCTCCATTCACCGCGCCGTGTGAGGATAGGCTGTTATGGAAGCCCTCGCCTCAGCCCGCCTCGGCATGGCCCAAGCGCTCGCGCGGTTCGACCGCGCGGGCGCAGCGGTCGTGCGCGCGACGACGGCGGAGCGGGATGTCGAGCCCGTGCAGGCGATCAGCGAGATGCTCGAAGCCAAGCACGAATTCCGCGCCAACGTGCAGGTCGCCCTCATCGCCGATGAGATGATGGACGCGCTCCTCGAACTGCAGCGCGAGCCGAAGTAGCCGCTGTCCCGCTGCGGTGCGCGGGAGAGGCGCCGGACGCATCCGCGCCTCCCTATCCGACCCGCCCGCACGCGGCGCGATCATGCACGCATGCATGTCGCATCCTTCTCCGATCTCTGGTCCCTCGCCGTCGCCCGCCTCGCTGCGCTGCACGCCGTATTCGGGACCCCGTTTGCGTTCCTGAGCGCGCGCGACGAACTCACCCGCGCCGAACGCAGCGCGATCATGCGTCATCTCCTTCCGCTCGAACGGCTGGTGCGCGCGGCGCTTCTCTTTCTGGCGTTGTGCGAGCCCGCCCCGGCGCCGCCGTCTGCGCGAACCCGCTCCAAGCCCAAACGCGGGCGCAGCGCGCCGTCCTGGCCCGGCGCAGAGTCCAGCGCCTGGCGCGGCGTGCGCTTCCGCGTTCTGCCGGCGCCGCACCGCGCACATGCCGGCGCCCGCGCCAAGGGATCGGGCGGCGTCTTCTCCCGCTATCCCCTCGCCACCCGGATCGAGGCGATCGCCCGCGTCATCGCCGCGCCGGATCGCTGGGTCCGCCGCCTCGCCTCGATGCTCCGTACACAGAAGAACCGCGTCGTCGCCGCCATCCGCCGGCTGATCGACACCGCCCACCGCGCGCCTGCCGACATCGCCGCCGCCGCACGCCTGATCGAAGGCGTCCACCGCGACACAAGCTAAGCCCTGCTCCTGGCGTTCACGGGGATCTGTCCGCATAGCGGGGCGGCGAACACCACAGCCCCCAACACCAGCAAATGACGCGCCCCCCCGCGCCGGTCACGCCAATCGGCGCGCCTCCACGATGGGGCCTCCGTTACGGCGCCGGCGCGCCCAAACAAAGCCGGCGCGCCAAAAAAAGTGAGCCCTCACTGCGTCCGCGCGACGCCGTCTATCTGCATGCTTTCCACGCCGCCAGCGCCCGCGATGATGGCGTACTGGCGCGGCGTCGCCTCGATCACGATCAGCGGCTGATCGCCGACCGTCTCGATCGTCTCCACGCCGGCGGCGCGCGCGGCGTTCGTCGCTGAGCGCACGGCTTCCGCCGCGCTCACGCCGCCAACGCCTTCGCTCGTCCGAAGCCGCAGGATCATCCGCAGCACACGGTCCGGCGGCACGAGCGAAAGATCGGGCCCGTCTACGTTCGCCGCCATCGCCGTCACTCCGATATCCGCGCCGCTCACCGCCTGCGCGAGCGCTTCCTCCGCCCGCGCCAGCGCGATCCGCGGACGGTTCTGCACCGCCACGCCCGTCGAGCGCAGCGCGGATTCGATGTCCGCCACCGATGCGTTGGTGTGCAGCGACCGCAGCGATGCAAACGCGCCCGCGACATGCGGCGCCGCCATCGACGTGCCGGAAAACACCGCGAACCGATTGTTCGGGACCGAGGAATTGATGCTCGCCCCCGGCGCCAGCACGTCCACTTGCGGGCCGCGATTGGAGAAATTCGCGATCTGATCCTGCTTCGTCGTGGCGCCCGCCGTCACCGCCGTCGAAATGCACCCGGGCCGGCTCACCGCGTCGGGGAAGCCGTCATTGCCCGCCGCGATCACCGTGGCGACGCCCGCGGCGCGCAGATCGTCGATGATCGGCTTGGTGAGATCGGTATCGCACGCCGTCGTCGCGCGCCCGCCGCCGAGGCTCATGTTCGCGGCGGCGACGCTGCGCCGCTCGGCGACGTCGCGCACATGCGCAAGCCCGCGGATCTGGTCGGACGTGAACGACGCGATGCAGGGCGACGCTTGTCCGGAATCGCGGCAGGGCGACGCGCCGCCGCTGTCGGAGAACAGCGAGAACACCTGCACCGCGATAATGTCCGCATCCGGAGCAATGCCGGAGAACGCCTCGCCCCGGCCCGCCGCGATCCCGGCGACGTGCGTGCCGTGCTCGCAGCCATTGGCCGTGCACGGCCGCGCCGCCCCCGCCCCGGTCTGCGAAGGCTGCCCGTTCGGGCAGACGCTGCGCGCGCCCGTCGCCGCCGAGGTCGTGGAGAAGCACGCCTCGTCCACCACGCGTCCGGCGAGAAAGCTGTGCGCGGCGTCCACGCCCGTATCGAGGATCGCGACCGCCTGGCCCGCGCCGCGCCCCCCGCGCGCCCAGAGCGCCGGCGCGGTGATAAGCGGCCCGCTCTGCGCCAGCGTCGGCCGCGCGATATAATCTTCCATCATCATGTCATAGAGGTCCGAGCCATAGATCGCGTCGAACTCCTCCGCACTGATCTCCGCCACCACCAGCGGCGCGCCGGCGACCAGCACCTGTGCGCCCTCGACGCCTTCCGCAGCAAGCGCGGTGACCGCGGCGGTCGGCGCGCTGTCAGCCGCCACGCGCATGATGACGCGCACGGCGCCCTGCGCCTCCGCCTTGGCGCGCAGCGCCGCCATATCCTCCGGGAGCGCCGCGCGCGGCGCACACGCCGACGCTGCAAACGCGGCTGCGATAACGCTGGCCGAAAGCACCGAAAGTAGACGCGCGCCCATGAGCTTCTCCCTATCGCGCCCTCGTGGCGCGCGGATGCTACCCGCTCGCCGCGCCCGCCTCCAGCCCCAAGCTGTGGTCCCGCGCGGCCATGGCGACGTCCAGCGAGCGGACGCGATGGACGTGAGCGTACATCTGCGAGGCGATGATCACTTCATCCGCCTGCGTCCGCGCGATGAACGCGGAAAGCGCACGCCGCACCGTCTCCGGCGAACCGACGCCGGAGCATGTGAGCACCTGCGAAAGCATCGCGCGCTCCGTGTCGCTCAGCGTCTTCTCGAAGCCTTCCCGCGGCGCCGGCAGCTTGCCCGGCGTCCCGCGCCGAAGATTGACGAACGCCTGCATCAGCGACGTCGCCAGATAGCGCGCCTCTTCGTCCGTCTCCCCGGCGAGCACGTTGAAGGCGAGCATCACGTGCGGCTTCGCCAGCGTCTCGCTCGGCTTGAAGTGCGCGCGGTAGATCGCAATGGCGTCCATCATCTGCGCCGGCGCGAAATGCGAGGCGAACGCGAACGGCAAACCGAGCAGCGCCGCGAGCTGCGCGCCAAACGTCGACGAGCCGAGAATCCACACCGGCACATGCGAGCCGCCGCCCGGCGTCGCCTGCACGCGCTGGCCCGGCGCGACGTCGTCGAGAAACGCCATCAGCTCCATCACGTCCTGGGGAAAGCGGTCTTCGCCGCCGACGAGCGTGCGCCGCAGCGCCCGCGCCGTCGCCATGTCCCCGCCCGGCGCGCGCCCGAGCCCGAGATCGATGCGCCCGGGAAAGAGCGCATCCAGCGTGCCGAATTGTTCCGCGATGATGAGCGGCGCGTGGTTGGGCAGCATGATCCCGCCGGCCCCGATGTGGATCGTTTTGGTGCCCCCCGCGACATGCGCCATCACCACCGCGGTCGCGGCGCTGGCGATGCCGGGCATGTTGTGATGCTCGGCGAGCCAGTAGCGTTTGTAGCCGAGCCGCTCGGCGTGCTGCGCCAGATCGCGCGCATTGGCGAACGCCTGCGCCGCATCGCCCCCTTCAACAACGGGCGCCAGGTCAAGAACCGAGAACGGAATCATCGGCTAGAGATAGAGACCCGCGCCCCGCGCTCCAAGCAAAGAAGAAGAGCACCTCGGGCTTCCAGCCCGCATTCGCGGCCGGCTCATTTCAAAGCGCCCTTAAAGCGCATCCACCGGGAGCTTGAGATAGCGCACGCCATTCGCCTCCGGCGCCGGCAGTTCGCCCGCACGGATGTTGACCTGGATCGACGGCAGGATCAGCACCGGCATCTCCAAGGTCTTGTCGCGCGCTTCCCGCATCGCAACGAAATCGTCTTCGCTGATTCCGTCATGCACGTGCACATTCTCTGCCCGCTGTTCCGCGACCGTCGTCTCCCAGACGAAATCGTCGCGCCCGGGCGCCTTGTAATCGTGGCACATGAAAAGCCGCGTCTCGCCGGGGAGCGCGAGGATCTTTCTGATCGAGCGATAAAGCGCGCGCGCGTCTCCGCCGGGAAAATCCGCGCGCGCCGTGCCGTAATCCGGCATGAACATGGTGTCGCCGATGAACACGGAATCGCCGATCCTGTAGCTCACGCAGGCGGGCGTGTGCCCCGGCGTCGCCATCACCTCGATCTCCAGATTGCCGAGCGGCACGCGCGCGCCGTCCTTCAGCAGGCGATCGAACGCGCGCCCGTCCGGCGTCAGATCATCGAGATTGAAAATCTCCTTGAACACGCCCTGCACGGTCGTGATGTTGGCGCCGATCCCAATCGGCGCGCCGGTCTGCGCTTTCAGGAACGGCGCCGCGGTCAGGTGATCGGCGTGCGCATGCGTCTCCAGGATGAGATCGAGCGTCACGCCCTCTTCGCGGATCGCATCGAGGATGGCTTGCGCCGACGCGGTGCCCGTACGGCCGGACTTCTGATCGAAATCGAGCGTCGGGTCGATCACGGCGCCGCGCCGCGTCTCAGGATCGAACACCAGGTAGCTGACGGTGAACGTCGGCTCGTGGAAGAAGGCCCGCACTGTGGGCCGCAAGCTCGATTGGGCGGTCATGCAACGCTCCCTGCGAAGGGCTTGGTGGGCGGCTTGTATTCTATAAGTAAGTTCTAATATAAGGGCTCGATCCCGATTTCAA
Organism: Alphaproteobacteria bacterium; assembly: GCA_016124255.1. GTDB lineage: Bacteria > Pseudomonadota > Alphaproteobacteria > Caulobacterales > Aquidulcibacteraceae > CADEEL01. Next base: position 17,718 of record WGOB01000087.1, read on the forward strand.
GCCGCCGGAGGCCGCCAATGCTGAACCCCATCTCCCCCGCCGAGCTCAAGCGCCGCATGGACGGCGGCGACGCCGTTCTCATCGACATTCGCGAGCCCGATGAATACGCCCGCGCCCACATCATCGGCGCCCGCCTCGCCCCGGTGTCCGCGATCGACGCCCATGATTTCGACGCCGACCGCGCCAAGACCGCGGTATTTCAATGCCGCTCCGGCGCGCGCACCCAGGCCAATGCGGCGCGGCTGCTCGCGAAGGGATTCCGCGAGGCCTATTTCCTCGACGGCGGGATCGACGCCTGGCGCGCCGCCGGCTTTCCGATCCACGTCAACGCCAAGGCGCCGCTTGAAATCATGCGTCAGGTACAGATCGTCGCGGGCGTGCTGATCCTGTCCGGCGTCGCCCTCGGCGCGTTGGTGCATCCTGGATTCTACGCACTTTCAGGCACGATTGGCGCCGGGCTGACCTTCGCTGGACTCTCCGGCTGGTGCGGCATGGCCAAAGCGCTGGCGCTGATGCCCTGGAACCGCGCCAAGACCGCGTGAGCGGCGCCCCGGACCCTGCGGACGATTAACCCTTCGCCCGCAGTGCGCCACTATGCGGCGGACGCGCCCCTGGCCTAAACCGTGCAGCGCCGGTCAGCCGATCCGGAAGGAGCCTCTGTGTCCAGCGCCCCCGCCGCCCAAACTGCAACAGCCGCCGCGCCTGACGGCCCCGCACCCGCCCTGGCGATCACGGGATTGATGAAGGCCTTCGGCGCCAAGACGGCCGTGGACCGACTCGATCTCGCGCTCCGCCCGGGAGAGCTCTACGCCCTCCTCGGCCCCAACGGCGCGGGCAAGACGACGACTCTGCGCATCATCGCCGGCCTCCTGAAGCCGGACGCCGGCGCGGTCCGCGTGTTCGGCGTCGACGTCCTGACGGACCCGATCGCGGCCAAGAAGATCATCGCCTGGCTGCCCGACGAGCCGATGCTCTACGACAAGCTGACGGCGTGGGAATATCTCGAGTTCGTGGCCGGTCTTTGGGGCGTGGACGCCAAGACCGCGATGACCCGCGCCGAAGAGCTGCTGCGTCTGCTTGAGCTGTGGGACAATCGCAACGAACGCACCGAGGGCTTTTCGCGCGGCAT
>WGOB01000069.1 GCA_016124255.1 Alphaproteobacteria bacterium
CGATCCCCCTCCCCCTTGCGGGGAGGGGGTAGGGGGTGGGGGGCTCGTGGAAGCCGGCGCGGCGCCTTCTGCTGCACGCCCCCCCTCCCTACCCTCCCCCGCAAGGGGGGAGGGGCGCCAGTTCTTGAGCGGATGGCGACAGGCTGCGCCAGCCGGATCGAACGATTCGACGCGCCGCCACGTCGCCGCCTTCGCCGCGCGCAACACTTCTTCCGCCAACTTATCGGCAATCGCGAGTTTCTCACCCACGCGCACCCAAGGCTCAAACTGCAGGCCTTGCTCGATGCTGAGAATTTCATACACGCCATACTCGATGTGGCGCGAATACGAGATCGCGCGATTGCCCGGAATGGTCCAAGGCGTGGTTGTCCAGATCACGACGGACACATCGTGATCCGCCAATACTGGCGTTGACGAGACGCGGACTTGGATCGGAAACTTCACCCAGATCGTCGGGCTCGTTTTTTCCTGGTACTCCACTTCCGCTTCGGCGAGCGAGGTGCGCTCGACAGGGCTCCACATCACCGGCTTGGAGCCGCGATAGACGAGGCCGGTGCGGATGACTTTGTGGAATTCCGCGGCGATGGCGGCTTCCGCGGCGAAGCTCATCGTCGAATAATAGTTCTCCCAATCGCCCTCGATGCCGAGGCGCTGGAATTCGCTGCTCTGCAGGGGGATCCATTTCTCCGCGTAGGCGCGGCACGCGCGGCGGAATTCGACCGGATCGACGTCCTGTTTCTTGCGCCCACGGCTGCGGAAATCCTCCTCGACCTTCCACTCGATCGGGAGGCCGTGGCAATCCCACCCTGGCACGTAATCGGAATCGTATCCGGTCATCTGCCGCGTGCGAACGACTAGGTCTTTCAGGATCTTGTTTTCGGCGTGGCCGATATGGATGGCGCCGTTGGCGTAGGGCGGGCCGTCGTGCAGCACGAATTTCGGACGCGACGCGCCGTCCTCGCGCAGCAGGCGGTAAAGATCAATCGAGCGCCAATAGGCGAGGATTTCCGGCTCGCGCTGCGGCAGCCCCGCCTTCATCGGGAACGGGGTCTCAGGTAGCAGAAGCGTTTCGCGATAGTCGCGACCAGCTGGCTGGTCAGCCATGACCATTCACTCCAAGGGATAAGCGCCTGCCCGAAAAGGAACGAAGGACGAGCCCGGTCCCGCCGGCGGCGAACGCCTCAGCGGGCCGGGCGGCGAATTCGCGATAGGAGAGGACGGGTCGGGCGCACGTCATGGCGCTACCAGAGCCCGGCGCGGGCGTAAAGCGCCTCTCCCGCAGCCGCTGCGGTTCGGGTTAAGCTCGCCGCCGACGATGACGACGCACCTCGACGCGCCTGAGCTCGACGCGGCAGCGGCAAGCGCGCTCATTGCGGCGACGTTCCCGCATTGGCGCGATCTCAGCGTGCGGAAGCTGGACTCCGCGGGCGTGGACAATTCGCTCTTCCGGCTCGGCGACGCGTATGTCGCGCGCTTTCCGCGGCGGGCGGACTCCGTGGCGTCGCTGGCCAAGGAGCAGGCCTGGCTGCCGCAATTCGCGGGGCGTTTGCCGCTTGCGATTCCTGAGATCGTGGGCGCGGCGCACGACGAGAAAGGCTGGCCATGGTCGGTGATGGCCTGGATCGAAGGACGCACGCTGGGCGAGACGGCGGCTGTGGATTGGCGCAGCGTCGCGACTCAGGTCGCCGGGTTTCTGCTGGCGCTGCATCGCATCGATGCACGCGACGGCCCGGCGCCCGGGGCGCACAATTTCGGGCGCGGCGAACCGATCGCACGGCGCGACGCGGTCACGCGCGAGGCGATCGCAGCGCTTGGCGATCGGATCGATGGGGACGCCGCGCATTCAGCCTGGGCGCGCGACGCCTTCGCGCACGCACCCGTGACGCCGCCGCGCTGGGTTCATGGCGATCTGCACGCGCGCAATCTGCTGCTGCGCCCCGACGGCGAGACGCTTGCCGTGCTGGACTTCGGCTGCCTGGGGGTGGGCGACCCGGCCTGCGACCTCGCCCTTGCGTGGCGGCTTCTACCGCGCGCCGTGCGCGGCGCCTTTCGCGATGCGATGGGCTGTGACGATGACGCATGGCGGCGCGGACGGGCGTGGGCGCTCTCCATCTCGGTGCGCGAGCTTGCGTATTATGGGGAGAGCGCCCCGGTGCTGACGGCGATCGCGGCGCGCACCCTGGCTGAGGTCCTGGCGGAGTGACCCGCTCTGCTGGGCGCCATGCGCATTGCCGGCGCGCCCATCGGAGCGCTAGAGAGGACCATGTTCCTGGAGATCAAATCGCTGCTGGCCGCGCCGGAGATTGCACGCCTGCGTGCGCTGTCCGAGGCGATGCGCTTTGTCGACGGGCGCGCCACCAATGACGGCTTCGCGCAGAAGCAGAATCTGCAGGCCGATCCTGCCGACGCGGCGTTCGCGGAATCGGTGAAGATCGTTGCCGAGGCGATGGGCCGCTCGCGCCAGTTTACAGACTTTGCGATCCCGCGGCGCATCGCCCCGCCGCTTCTCGCCCGTTACGAGCCCGGCATGAAATACGGGCCCCACGCCGACGCGGCATTCATCAACATTCCCGGCGGACGCATCCGCTCCGACGTCTCCTGCACCGTGTTCATTTCCGAGCCGCAGGACTATGAGGGCGGAGAGCTGATGTTGCATCTCGGCGTGCGCGCCATGCCGATCAAGCTCGCGCCCGGCCATGCGATTCTCTACCCCTCGACAACGCTGCACGAAGTGGCGCCGGTCCGCTCCGGACGCCGACTGGTGTCGATCACATTCATCGAGAGCCAGATTCCGGACGAGCAGGAGCGCGCCATGCTGTTCGAACTCGGCGAGATCAGCGCGCTCGAAGGCGAGAGCATGAACTGGCTGAACCGGATGAGGCTTGAAATCGTGCGCCAGAACCTGACGCGAAAGTGGAGCCGCTAAAGCAAGTTCCGCTCAAGTGGAGACCGGTTGAGCGAAAGAAATTGCGACCAAACGAATATCTAGAGCCTGCGAGCTGATCCAATCAGGTCGCACAAGGCTCTAGGCCCGCAGCGCGCCCGTTTCCAGATCGACGCCTTCCGCGGCGAGCGCGTCAGCAAGCGGAGCGAGCAGGCGCGCATAGCGCCCTCCGCCCGGCGCCCGCAGCCCCGGCGGTTGGCGCGCCTGGATCGTGGACAGCGTGCTGATCACGCGCTCGCCCTTCCAATAGACGGCGCACGCATCCTCCCACGCCAGCCCGCAGGCCGCGATCAGCGCACGCGCGCCGTCGTCGAACGCGCGCAGAAAGTCTTCGTATTGGATGACGGTGTAGCGCCCCGCGCGCGTCTGCGCCCAATGCGCCATCAGCCGCGCGTATTGGCCGTAATAGTGCGCGATGTCCTCGAGCCGATAGGCGAACGGCACGAATTTGGAGAACTCGTTGCGGAAAATGGAGAAACCAACATCGACTGGATTGCGCTGGACGTGGATGACCCGCGCGTCCGGCAGCGCCTCCAGGATCAGCCCGATCGCGTCGTAATTCCACGGGTTCTTGTCCGTGACGGCGGTCGCGCCGCCGAGATCGGGCATGTCGCGGAAGAACCAGTCGCGCCAGCGTCCTCGTTCGGCGGCGACGACAGCCGCCGGCGATGCGCCCGCGCGCACGCGCGTCATGAAGTCTTGCGCGATCCAGCGCATTTCCGGTCGCTCGCCGCATGCGAACACCTGCGAATGCGCGCCGATGACGCTCTCGATCAACGTGGTGCCCGAGCGCGGCATGCCGACGATGAAGATCGGAATTGTTGCGGCGACGGGCGCGGGCGCGTCGCGCGCATTGGGGAAGAGTGAAATCAGCTCGTCGATCTGCCGCGCGCGCGCGTCGCGGTCATAGATCAAGCCCTCGCGTGCAGCGAGATCGCGCGCCATCGCGTTGGCGCGCGCGAACGCGTCGAAGGCGCCCTCAACATCGCCTTCCCCATCGCGGTGCTCGCCAAACGCAAACGTCGCCGATGCGCGGTCCCACGGCGCCAAGTCCGCGCCCTCGGTGAGCGCGTGCAGCGCCGCCGCCTCCTCCGGCGCGATGCGGCCGCGGGCCAATTGCACGAGCGTCTTGTAGGCGATCGCGTCCTTTGGATTGTTGGCGATGGAGCGCCGGCAATACGCCTGCGCCGCCTCGAAGCGACCGCGAAACATCTGCAGGATCGCCTGCGCCGAGAGCATATGACTGCTGTTGGGATCAAGCGATTCAGCGCGGGCCAGCGCCTCGTCCGCCGCATCGTATTCGAGCGCTGTGATGCAGAGCCGTCCGTACGTCGCGAGGGTTTCAGCGTCCGGCGCCGCCAGGCGCATCGCCTGCTGAAAGCTGTCCATGGCGAGCCTGGGGCGCCCGCTCTCCCATTGCGCGCGGGCAAGCGCACGCCACGCCAACGGCTCCTGCGCGCGCACCTGGAGCCACGCCTGCGCCACGCGCTCCAGGTCCGCCCATCGTGTTTGCGCCTCATGGATTTCGGCGAAGAGACGCAGGATCGCTTCGTGTTGCGGCGCAAGCGCTGCGGCGTCCTCCAACGTGCGCAGCGCCGCGTCGGCGTCGCCCGCGTCGAACCGCGCGCGCGCCGCCTTGAACCGGATCGACGGATCGCCGGGCCGCCGCTGCGCGGCTTCTGTGTAGAACGCCGCCGCATCGTCGAAGCGCTGCGTCTGGATGCTCAAATCGCCCAGCCGCTCCCAGGCCCAGTGAAAATCCGGCGCTTCGCGGGTGATCGGCTCGACCAGCGCACGCGCTTCGTCGAATTGGCCGGCGAGCGCGTGCCATTCGGAGAGGTTCATCCGGAACGCGATATGCGTCGGCTCGAGCGCGACCGCCTTGCGCAGCGGCGCCTCCGCGTCCTCGCGCCGGCCCTGCCGCAACAGCAAGAGCCCATAGACGCTGTTCGCCTCCGCGTTTTCAGGCGCGAGCGACGCCGCCTCAGCGTAGAACGCCAGCGCCTCGGCAAAGCGCCCGGCGCGTCGTGCGTCGTGGCCGAGCGCCAATTGCTCGCGGGCTTTCACGTCCTGCATTGCGCCTCGATGGAGCTGTTCGGATCGCCTCAGATGGCCGCCGCGATCGCGCGTTCGCGCGGCGGCGGCATGAGCGTCAATCCCAATCTGGTGCGTGGGCGCCGGACGCGTCAATCGCCCGGAACATCGCAGTCACGAGCATCCGCTCTTCTTCCGTCAACTCCGGACGCCACACGTCGAACAGCAACACGACGCGGACGCGGTCGCTGAGATTCCACGCCTCATGCTCCATCGTATCGTCGAAGATGAGGAGTTCGCCCTCGCGCCAGGCGCGGGTTTCCCCGCCCACGCGGAGCGCGCACGCGCCCGGCACGATCAGCGGCAGGTGGCAGATCAGGCGCGTGTTGACGAAACCGTGGTGTGGGGGAATGCGCATCCCCGGCCGCAGCAGCGAGAACAGCACAGAGGGCGTACGCCCAGGGACGACCGCAAGCGGCGCGGCCGACAGCGCCGCCATCGTCGCTGGGCATTGCGCCGCGACCTCCTCCACGCGCGCGCCGTTCTTGATCAGATAGCACGCGCCCCAATCGGGATTGTCGACCAGACCCTGGCCGGCGCCCGGGCGGTCGCCGCTCTGCTGGACATACGGGGAGAACGCGCCGTCCCGCGCCATGAGGCGTTCCAGTTCCGCGCGAATGGCCGGTGTCGCCGCTTCAACCGCCGGCGCCCACGGGAAATCGCGGCGGTCATAGAATTCGATCTGCGGCAGATCGGGAAAACAATAGAAGCGCGGCTGCTGCTGATAGAGCCGGCGCTTGCCGGTCATCAGATCGAGCGATTTCGCGAAACGCGGGCTGCGCGCGATCGCGGCGGCATCGCCGGCCAGGTGGTCGCGCAAGCGGCGCTCGAACGCGTCCGCCAGGGCCTGGGCGCTGGCGGCGGCGCGCTCCACCTCAGCGCGGAGCGTGGGCGGCAGGCTGTCGAGCGGCGGCGCGCGGCGCGCCCCGGCGGCGTAGAACGCGCCCGCGGCGCGAGCATCGCCGCCCTTCGCCAGCTGGTCGCCTTTCAGGATCAGCGCCCGGAAATTCGTCGGCTCCAGGCCGAGGACTGTGTCGAGAGCCGCGAGCGCGCCCGCGGCGTCGTTTAGATGGGCGAATGAAAGCGCCTTGCCGAGCCACGCGGCGGCGTTGGCGGGGGCCGCGTCAGCGCAAGCCGTGAACGCATCGAGCGCCGCCCGCGGGTCGCCGGCATTGAGCGCCGCCGCCCCGTCGCGCAGCAGGCTTTCGACAGTGCGCGTGGCCGCGCCCATCAGGCGCCTGCGTCAGGCGGCGTAAGCGGCGAGCGCCGGTGTGCCAAGGATTCACCTCCCCAAAACGAATGCGGCGGGCCGTAAGGCCCGCCGCACCCGTATTACAGTTCCGGCAGAGCCTTAGAACTCGACGGTGGCGCCGACGAAGATGAAGCGGCCCATGGCGTCGTAGGTCTGAGGATACGTGTTGCCGTTCCCGGTCGTCCCCACGCTCGCGTTGATCGGGGGATCGTTGTCCAGGAGGTTGTTGATGCCGCCGCGGAGCAGGACGTTGTCCATGATCGCCCAGCGGCCCGCGAGGTCGAAATAGTCCTCGGCGTCAAAGGCGTAGTCGATCCGGTCGGCGTTGCCTCTGAACAGCTCCACCTCGCCGTAGTAGCGCCAGGTCAGCGCCAGCTCGATGCCGTCAAGCGGGGTTTCCCAGCCCACCCGGAAGCGGTGACGCCATTCGGGCGTCGGGCCGTTGCCGGTGCTGGCGCAGGACGACCCGAAGAACCCGACGCAATCGTACGGATCGATGCCCGGACCCGGCTCGGTGATCAGCTCCTCAAGCCACGTTCCGATCAGGTTGAACGAGAGCCCGCCTGCGCCGCCCATGTCGAAGGAGTAATTCCCGACGATGTCGACGCCCGTGGTGCTGAGCGACCCGATGTTGATGTTGAGGTCTTCAACGAAGCCGCCGGTGAGCCACAGCGACCCGACCGCGTTCCGGTTGATCCGCGAGCACGCCGCCGCATCGCCATTGAAGTAGCAGGCGTTGAGCGTGTTCTCCGGCCCGAACGTGGAGATCGTGTCCTCGATATCGATCTGGAACCAGTCGACCGAGAGCGACAGCCCGGGCAGGAAGCGCGGGGTGAACACGACGCCGATCGTTTGCGTTTCAGACGTTTCGGGATTCAGCGCGGTGTTGCCGCCCTGCAGGAAGTTGTACTGGCCCGCGGGGCTGTCCAGCGCGCCCGCGCCGTACCAAGGCGCAGCGCCCGCGCCCGGCGTGCTCTGGCACGCGGCCAAAGTCGCCGTTTGCGCCGGCCCGCAGGGATCCTCGTCGATATCGAAGAGGTTGAAGCCCTGCACCGTGAACAGCTCGACGACGTTCGGCGCGCGAACGGCCTGCTGGTAGCTGGCGCGGAAGCGGATGTCTTCCGTCGGCGCCCAGTCGCCGCCGACCTTGTACGTGTCGGTCGTCGTCCCGTTGCCGAGATCCGAGTAACGATACGCGCCGTCGATCGACAGGAGCTCCGCGAACGGCTGATTCTCGACCAGCGGCGCACGGATTTCCACGAACAGGTCGAGGGATTCCGTATCGCCGACCAGGCCCGGCGTCGCGCCGCCCTGACCGGAAAGGTCGCCTGTGGCGAACGACACGTCGGTGATCGATTCCACCCGATCCGAGCGGTACTCGACGCCGAACGCCGCCTGGAAGCCGCCTTCTGCGTACGGGCTCTTCAGGCCCAGCGTGCCCAGATCGCCCGTCACCGAACCCATCACCGTTTGGTGCGTGAGGTTCGCGTTCTGCAGCGCCGGCAATTGCAGGTAGGCCAGGGCCTCCGGCGTCACGTTGCCGAGCGTGAAGATGTCGTAGGGGACACAGTTCGGGTCGCTACCGTCATAGACCGAGCGACAGATCGGGCCGCCGTCGTCAACGGTCCCGATGATGTCGTCCTCACCCGGATCGGTGATCACATCCAGCGACCGGTTGAGGCGCGTGACCGAGAAGTCGTTCAGGTACACCCGGGAGCGTTGGACGCGGGAGAACAACGCCGAGACGTCATAATCCCAGCCTTCCGCCAGCGGCCCGCGGACGCCTGTGAGAATGCGGTAGGACTGGTTGATGTAGTCGTCCTGACGCCCGCCGCCTTCGACATTCCGGCGGCCGATATAGAAGCCGAAGCCGGAATAGCCGGGCGCAACCGCGCCTGGTCCGAGGATCGCTTGGTTGCCCGCGTTGACCGGATCCGGGTCCGCCAGTTCGTCGCACTGGATGGCGTTGTACTGGTCGGCCGACAGAAGCGGGTTGTCGCAATTGATCTGGTTCGTGGAGAAGAAGTCGCCCGACGGCGCGATCTGCGCGACCGTGCGGGAGTCCGTGAACATCAGCTGCGCGTAGGCTTCAACGCTCGGATTGATCTCATACCGCACGAACGCGCCGAGCGAGTACCGTTCATCCGGGCGCTGGTAGTAGTTCAGCGGACCGAAATTGTACTGGTTCAACGCGTTCGAGAAGTTCTGGAACGTGTTGCCCGTGGCCGGATTGATCGTGAAGTAATAATTGCTGAAGTCCGTGAACAGGCCCGGGAACGACGTTGCGGAGCCGCCGCAGGTGAACACGCCCGGATTCACGAGCTGGTTCAGCGCCGCCGTCGTGTTGCCTAGCGCGCACGCGGAATAGTCGCGGTCACGTTGCAGCACGGCATCGTTGCTGGTGTAGGTCGCGTAGGCGGTGATGTTGCCGCGGCCGGACGGATCGCTGGCGCCCCAGATGACCGAGAAGTTCTTGCTGTAGCCGTCGACGACGTCGTCTTCCGGCAGCGCGAACTGCGCCGGGTTGGTTGCAGCGCGGCCGGCGATGACGTCGCGCAGCGACGTGACGCCAGGGCCTTCGAAGTCGTTGTTATGCTGGAAGAAGCCGTACTGCATGTCGACTTCCATGCCTTCGAAGTCGTCACGCATGATGAAGTTCACGACGCCGGCGACGGCGTCCGAACCGTAGACCGCGGACGCGCCGCCGGTCAGCACTTCGACCCGCTCGACGAGCGCGGACGGGATTTGGTTCAAGTCCGCCGCCGAATTGTTCGGCGAGCCGTAGGCCATCCGGTGGCCGTCGATCAGCACCAGCGTCCGGGCGGAGCCCAGACCGCGGAGGTTGGCCGTCGCGGTGCCGTCCGAGCCGTTCGACACCGTGGAGTTCTGCGCGGAGAACGCCTGCGGCAGCTGGTTCAGAAGGTCTTCGATCCGGGTGACGCCCTGTGTCGTCACGTCCTCGGCCGTCACCTGGGTGACCGGGCTGGTCGTGATCAGGTTGGGCTGCGGAATGCGCGAGCCCGTGACGATGATCGCCTCGTCGTCACCGGAATCCTGCGCCATCGCCGGGCCGGAAAGCCCAAACACCGAGGCGCCTGCCATAATCGTCCCCGCCAGCAGGCGGTCCTTTTTGAGCCAGCTCTTCACGTCAAACCTCCAAGTCGTTCCGAAGCGCCCGAACTTTGGCCCTCGGGGCGGGCGTCGGCCTGTTTCGCCGTTCCGCAACCGCCGCAAAGCAAGGCGCACGAGGACCACCCATCCTCGCCTTGGGCCGGACCTTGAACCGCTTGTCGCGAGACCGTCAATGAATGGATGTCAACCTTAAGGAGACGAGGCGAAACTGTGGCCCGAAAGCCGCAATTCGGGGGTGCGGATGTGTCGTTCGTCGCAGATTCCGGGAACGATCCAGCGCAACCCGGCTGCGAATGAGCGTGTCGCGAGACTGCGACGAACCGCGCCGAGGGAGAGGCGAATCACAAATTGGGGGCGTGCGCCTGCGCGCGCGAATCGTCCGCGCGCGGCAATCTCAGGCTTTAACGCCGAACCAGCGCGCCCGATGGATGTCCTCGACATTGTCCACGTACCCGGTCAGATCCGGGTGCACGAGGTTCCGAGACACGCCGAACACCGTTGTGCAAACGGGACAATCGTCGAGCATGATCTGCTCGGCCTCGGCGATCATCGCCTGGCGCCGCGCCTGATCGACGACGCGGTCTGATTCAGCCACGAGCGCATCGTAGCGGGGATTGGAATAGCCCGGATAATTCTGCGGCCCGGTGCGCGTCTCCAGCAGGAAGAGATAATTCTTCGGATCGTTGAAGTCCGCCACCCAGCCGCCGTCGCCGACAGTGAAGTTCTTTGCGCGCAGATTGGCGTAATGGATCTGCGTCTCCGTCGGCGCGAGATCGACGCGCACCCAATCGGCCAGCCCGCGCCAATGCGCCTGCGCAACGGTCGCGACGCGGGGATTGATGCTTGTGGTGCGATGCGAAAACTCGAACCGCAGCGGATTGTCCGGCCCGAAGCCGGCGGCTTCCAGCAATTGCACCGCCGTGCGGCGGCGCTCATCGACTGGGGTGTCCGCCCAGCGGTAACGCGCGCGCGACTCGTAGTTCGCCAGCCCCGGCGGGACGAAATTGTACGCCGGCGTCTCGCCCGTGCGGTAGATTTCGCGCGCCAGGAATTCTCGGTCGATCGCCATCGCCATCGCCTGGCGCACGCGCGGGTCGTTGAACGGCGGGCGCGTGCAATTGAACGAGAGGTAATTCATCAGCAGGTACGGCGAGACCCGCACAAAGCCAGGCATGGCCGCGCGCAATTCCTCCACCTGCTGCGCCGGAAACTCCTTGGACCACCCGCGTTCGCCGCTCGAGACGAGCCGCGCCGCCGTGTTCACATCCGTCGTCGGATAGAAATAGAGATCGTCGAGAAACACGTTCCGCGCATCGTAGAATGACGGGCTCTTCTTCAGGTGCACCACGAAATTCGACCACCAGCGCACCAGCGTATAGGGGCCGTTCACGACGATGTTCTCCGGCTGCATCCAATCGCCGCCATAGCGCTCGATCGCGTGGCGCGGCACGGCGTAGGCGGTGTAGTGCTTCAGGAGCGACGGCATGTAGGAGGCGGGATATTCCAGCTCCATATCGAGCGTGCGGTCATCGAGCGCGCGCACGCCCACCGCGGTCGGAGGAAGATCGCCGCGGTTCACGACCTCGGCGTTCTTCAGCGTGTAAAGAACGGCCGCGTATTCCGAGAGCGTTTCCGGATCGAGGATGCGCTGGAAGCCGAACACGAAATCATGCGCGGTGACGGGGACCCCGTCGGACCATTGCGCCTCTCGGAGATGGAACCGCCAGCGCGTGAGATCCTCCGAGGACTCCCAGCGTTCTGCGAGCCCCGGCATCGGCTCAGCATTCGGCCCCTCTGTGGTGAGGCCCATATAGAGGTTGCCGATGATGTTGTTCTCCCACACGCCGGACGCCTTGTGGGGATCAAGCGAGAGCGGCTCGCCGGAATTGGCGATGTCGAGGGAGCGGCGGACCTTGTCGAGGCCGATCGTGCGCGCATTGGCGCAGCCGTTGAGGGCTGCGGCGGCTGAAAGGCCCGCGGCGCCGAAAAGGACGGTGCGGCGATCGGTGCGAAACGACATGCTCAATCCTCGGAGTCGATCCGCTCATAAGGACGCTGTGGGCCGGCATTGTCATCCGAAATGCGGCGAGCTTAGATCGCGCGCTGCAGTCGCGAGGAGGGCACGGCGTGCGCGCAACTTTGATCGGGATCAGCTTGGCGGCCGCCGTGTTCGCCGCGCAGGGCGCGGTCGCGCAGTCTGCCGATATGGCGACCCCCGATGTTCTTGAGCGCGTTTACGCCTGCCGCGCGATCAGCGACGACGCCGCACGCCTCGCCTGCTTCGACGCCGCCGCCACCGCTCTCCAGGCAGCGGAAACGGCGGGCGAGTTCGCCGCGGTGGACCGCGCCCAGGTCCAGTCCGTGGAACGCGACTCGTTCGGGTTCCGCATCCCTTCGCTTGCGGCCCTCGTGCCCCGGTTCGGCGGCGGCGAAGAGCTCCCGGACGTCGAACTCACGGTCGAGCGCGTGGTGCAACGCGCCAACGGCTACCACGCCTTCGTGATGACCAACGGCCAAGTCTGGGTGCAGGTCTCGCCCGAGCGCGCCCGCAACGTCAGCCCGGGCGACACCGCCACGATCCGCCGCGCCATGGCCGGGAGCTTCCTCATGACCTCCTCAGGCGGGCGCGGCGCCCACCGCGTCCGCCGCGAACAATAGCCGCCGCCAAGAAGCTCGTCCCCGCGGCGGGCCGATCGCCGCCAAGGGGAACCGGCGCCCACTAATTGCGATTGATTCTCAGACTCATTTACAATAAGCAGCGGCTCTCGATCTGTTGGCGGGGGCGAAAGTGATGCGGACATGGACAGCGGCGGCGGCGATGATCACCGCCCTCTCCGCCGGCGGCGGCGCAGCGCAAGCGCAGGACGTGCGCACACCCGGCGGCGATGCGGCGGCCGAGGCCGCGCCGATCACGGTGATCGCCACGCGGATGGAGCAGAGCGTTGACGCCTCTCCCTCCACCATCACCGTGATCACCGACGAGACGATCGAGGCGCAGCTCGCCGCCGACATCAAGGATCTCATCCGGTACGAGCCCGGCGTTTCGGTGCGGTCGAGCCCCTCCCGGTTCACCGCTGCGCTCGCGTCCACCGGCAGGGACGGCAATTCAGGGTTCAACATCCGCGGCCTCGAGGGAAACCGCGTGCTCTTCCTGGTGGATGGCGTTCGCGTGCCCGACGGCTTCTCGTTCGGGCCCGCGTCCTTCGGGCGCGGCGATTATGTCGACCTCGACCTCTTGCGCTCGGTCGAAATCCTGCGCGGCCCGAGTTCCGCGCTCTATGGCAGCGACGGGCTCGCCGGCGCCGTCAGCTTCACCACCAAGGACCCCGACGATCTCCTCACGGCCGGCGACGACTTCGCCGCACGCTTCCGCGTGGGCTATGCGAGCGCAGACGAGAGCTGGTCGGAAAGCATCGCCGCCGCTGGGCGCAGCGGCGCCTGGCAAGGCCTTCTTCTGTACTCCCGCCGCGACGGCCATGAACTTGATAATCAGGGCCAGAACGACGCGCCGAACGCCACGCGCACCGCGCCCAATCCCCAGGACATCGCGTCAAACGCCGCCATGGCGCGCATCGTCTATGCGCCGAGCGACACGCAGCGCTTCCGCCTCACCGCCGAATACGGCGACCGCGAGATCGAGACCGAAGGCTTCACGGGGCGGTCGGTCCCGCCTCTTGGTGCCACGAGCGTCATCGACCTCGACGGACTGGATCAAAGCGAACGCTGGCGCGTGGCGCTCGATCATCGCTTTGAGGACGCAGGCTTTGTCGACCGCGGCCAGTGGACGCTTTACTACCAGGAGAGCGGCCTCACCCAGTTCAGCGACGAGGACCGCAACACCGCCGCCGACCGCACCCGGCTGACCACCTTCGACAACAGCGTCTGGGGCGCGGCGCTCCAGCTCGAAAGCGCGCTCGCCAATCACCGTTTTGTCTACGGCGCCGACTATTCCTCGACGCGGCAGGAGGGCGTCCGCGACGGCACGGTCCCGCCCGTCGGCGAAAGTTTTCCGGTGCGCGCCTTTCCGAACACGGACTATGTTCTCGCCGGCGCGTTCCTGCAGGACGCGATCAGCCTGCTCGACGGGACGCTGATCCTCTATCCCGCATTGCGCTACGATTATTACGACCTGAGCCCTGAACCCGACGTCCTCTATCCCGCCGCGGCGGAGAGCCAGAGCGACTCCCGTGTGACGCCGAAATTCGGCGCCGTCGCCTGGCCCACCGACCATGTCGGCGCGTTCTTCAATTATGCGGAAGGTTTCAAGGCGCCCTCGCCAAGCCAGGTGAACAACTTCTTCGCCAACCCGATCTTCGGCTACACCTCCATCCCCAATCCGGAACTTCGCCCGGAGACCAGCGAATCCGTCGAAGTCGGCGTGCGCATGCGGGATGTCGCATTGTTCGGCGGATCATGGCGCGGCGCGTTGGCCGCGTTCAGCGCCGACTACGAAGACTTCATCTCGCAAGAGGTCGTCGGCGGCACGGGCGCGCCGGGCGATCCGCTCATCTTCCAGTTCGTCAATCTGACGGCGGTGCAGATTTCCGGCGTTGAAGCGCGCGCCGAAGGGCGTTTCGACAACGGCTTCGGCCTCATCCTCGCCGCTTCGGTGCACGACGGCGAGCAGACGACGCTTGGCGCGACTGCACCGCTCAACAGCATTGAGCCGTTCAAGTTCGTCGCCGGCCTCAGCTACGCCCATCCAAGCGGCGCGTTCGGCGGCGAACTCATCCTCACCCGCATCGGCGAGAAGGACGAAGGCGACGTCGACCAGACTTGCACGAACAGCTTGGGACTGGCCTCGCCCTGCTTCGTTCCCGACGCGGCGACATTCTTCGACCTCACCGCCTATTGGAACATCAACGACGCTGCGACGCTGCGCGCCGGCGTCTTCAACCTCACCGACGAAACCTATTGGTGGTGGGGCGACGTGCGCGGGCTCGACCAGTCCAACGCCGTGCTCGACGCCTACACCCAGCCCGGCCGCAATGTGAGCGTGTCGCTCGCCTATCGCTTCTAAGGAGGAGACCATGTCTTTGCAGATCACGCGTCGCGCATCCTTGTTCGGCGTCGCCGCTCTCGGCGCGCTCGCCGTGGCGCGGCCGGCGTTCGCATCGGCGCCGGCGTCCGATCGTGACGCCGTCCTTGCGATGGCCGGCGATTTCCGCGTGCGGTTCGACTTCCGCGAGACCGCCGCGTTCGTTCCCGATTACACCCCGCTCGAGCCGAAGCTCTCGGGCGGCTACGAGAGCGTCCGCGTCGTCGAGGACCGCGGTGATTTCATCATGCTGCAGCACCTCCTGGTGGTGGAGCACGAAGGCGAGACGTTCGTGATCAAGCACTGGCGCCAGGACTGGACCTATGAGCCGCGCAACGTGCTCGTCTATGCGCGCGCCAACCGCTGGGACACCCGCGCGCTCGCCCCGGCCGAGCGTGCGGGCGCGTGGTCGCAGACGGTCTGGCAAACAGACGATTCTCCGCGCTACGGCGCCGTCGGGCGCTGGGCGCACGAGAACGGCGCGCGGGTGTGGACGAGCGAACCCACGCTGCGCCCCCTGGCGCGGCGCGATGCGATCCGCCATCCCCCGTACAATCGCTATCAAGCGATCAATCGCCACGCGATCACGCCGTTCGGCTGGGTGCACGAACAGGACAATGCAAAGCTCGGCGAGCGCGACGGGCGCACCGTGACGGTCGTCCACGAAGACGGGATCAACACCTACACGCGCTTCGACGACTATCCGGTCGCGTCGGCGGATTCCTATTGGTCCGCGACGCAGACGTATTGGGCCGGCGTGCGCGCGGCATGGGATGCAGCGATCGCGCGCGACAACGGCGTCTGGGTGGAGGAGGAGCCGGACAACGGCGCCGTGACCGGCCCGACGCTCATGGGTCTCGCGACGCGCATTCATGAAGGAGCGGCCGAAACCGCCGCCGCCCTCGCGGAAGCGCGCGCAACGATCGAGACCGCGACGCGGGTCTAGATGCGCGCGTCTAGATGATCGTCATCGCGATGTAGGTCCCCACGCCGGCGACGAGTGCGGCGGCGGACGCCAGCGCGTAGCGCCACACCAGCGCCCGCTCGCCGGCGAACGCCGCGATCGCGACCTTGGACGCCGTGTCGACGGCTGCGGCGAGGAGGATGGCGTTGGCGCCGTCATGCGGCGCCAGCCCGTCGCGCACCATGCCCCCGACCGCGAGCGCGACGGCGTCGACATCGACGAGACCGGCCGTCGCTGCGAAGGCGAGGAGCCCGCCTTCTCCCCACACGGACGCGACGATCCGCGCGCCGACGGTGATGGCGGCCAGAAGCAGCGCAAACCGCCCAACCGATTTGAGATCGAGCGGGCTCGTCACCGGCGCCGTGCTTTCGTCCTCCTCGCCCCGCCGCGCGGTCGCGTGGGCGAGCAGCGCGATCGCGGCCGCTGATGCAGCGACAGCGGCGGCGAGCGCGGGCCACGCGTCGATGAACGCGGGCGTCGCGAACACCGCAATCAGCACGCCCACGCGGATGAACATCACGATATTGGCGAGGGTCGCCGCCGCCGCCGCCCGGACAGGGGCCACCTCTCCGGCCTTGTTCCTGCGCGCCAGATCGAGCGTGACGACGGTCGATGAGACAAGCGCGCCCGCTGCAGCGGCGAAATAGACGCCGGCTTTCCGGCCGCCGACGCGGAGCGCGACATAGCCCGCGAACGACGCGAGCGCGAGCACGATGGTGAGCAGCCACAGCTCGCGCGGGTTGAACGCGCCGTAGGGGTCGAGCGCGCGGTCCGGCAAGAGCGGCAGCGCGACGAATGTGGCCGCAAGGATCAGGAGCCCCGATCGCAGCTCGGGCCAGGTGAGCCGATCGAGCCAGTCGTGCATCGCATCTTTAAAGGCGAGTGCGCCCGCGAGCAGCACGCCGGACGCCGCGACGACCGCGAGATCTCCGACGATGGCGTAGGCGCCGAGCGCGAAGACGAGGAGGCCGGCGACCGTGCCGGTGACGGAGATGTCGCCGTCGCGCATCGTCTCGAAGACCTTGAACACGGTCCACATCAGCGCGAAGGCGATCGCCATCGAGGCGAACGCTGCGACGCCCAGCATCACGCCGAGAAGCCCGGCGACGCCGCCCAGGAGGCCGATCAGCGTGTAGGTGCGCAGGCCCGCGACGCGGGTCTCGTCCTCCATGTCGCGGCTCTTCCAGCCGCGCTCGACGCCGATAAGGAACCCGACCGCGACGGCCAGCCCCAGGCGCTGGAACAGTTCGAGGGTCTCCGTCACGGCGCCGGCGCGCCAAAAGAGATCTAACGATCCTTGGGATCGAGGGCGTCGCGGAGGCCGTCGCCGAGGAAGTTGAGCGCGAGGAGCGTGACCAGCATCGTGATCGCAGGGCTGATCAGCATCCAGGAATAGGCCTCCATCTGGTCCTTGCCGTTGGAGATGAGCTTGCCGAGCGACGTCAGCGGCTCCTGCACGCCGAGGCCGAGGAACGAGAGGAAGCTCTCCGCCAGGATGATCACGGGGATGTTCAACGTGGCGAACACCACCACCGGGCCGAGCACGTTCGGCACGATGTGGCGGAAGACGATGGCCATCGGCGAGGCGCCCACCGCCCGCGCCGCTTCGACGAATTCCTTCTGCCGCATCGCGATGGTCTGGCCGCGGACGATCCGGCTCATCGTCAGCCACTCCACCGCGCCGATGGCCAGGAAGATGAGCCAGAGTTCGCGGTTGAACACCGTCATCAGCAGGATGACGAAGAAGATGAACGGGATCGAATAGAGCACGTCGACGATGCGCATCATCACGTTGTCGACGACGCCGCCGAAAAAGCCGGCGACCGCGCCCCAGACGACGCCGATCGTGATGGCGACGGCGGTCGCCAGAACGCCGACCATCAGCGAAATGCGCAACCCGAACAGAAGGCGCGCGACCATGTCGCGACCTTCGGTGTCGGTGCCCAGGATGTGCCAGTCCTGGAACGTCGGGCCGATGGCGACGCGATCTTCGTAGATCCTGTCGAGCGGATGGATCCACAGCATCGGCCCGAAAATCGCGAGAAAAACGAGGACGCCCACGACCCAGAGGCTGATCATCGCAGCGGGGTTGCGCGCAAGCCGGCGGCGCGCGTCATCCCAGAGCGAGCGCCCTTCTGGCGCACTGGGCGGCGCAGCCGGCGTGTCGGAGGCGGTGAGATCGGTCATGATGCGTGGCGCACCCGTGGATCGAGGACGCGGTAGAGAAGGTCGGCGGCGAGGTTCAACAGGATGATCAGGCCGGCGAACAGGATCACCACGCCCATCACCAGCGTGTAGTCGCGCTGCAGCGCGCCGATCACGAATTGCCGTCCCACGCCGGGCAGCTGAAACACCTGTTCGATGACGAAAGAGCCGGTCAGCACGCCCGCCATCGCCGGCCCGAGATAGGAAACGATTGGCAGGAGCGCGATCGGCAGCGCATGGCGCAGCACCACCTGCACCTCCGGCAGCCCTTTCGCACGCGCGGTGCGGATGGCGTTGGAGCGCAGCGCCTCGATCATGCTGGCGCGCGTCAGCCGCGATACGATCGCGATCTGCGGCAGCGACAGCGTCAGCACCGGCAGGAAGAGGTGCGGGATCGAGAACTGGTCGCGCGCCAGCCCCCCGGCGGGCAGCCATTTGAGCTCCACGCCGAACAAGAGCG
This sequence comes from Alphaproteobacteria bacterium, assembly GCA_016124255.1. Lineage (GTDB taxonomy): Bacteria > Pseudomonadota > Alphaproteobacteria > Caulobacterales > Aquidulcibacteraceae > CADEEL01. Next base: position 18,090 of record WGOB01000069.1, read on the forward strand.
ACAGGATCGGCCCCATCACCAGCGGCGGCAGGCACACGCCGACCAGCGCAAACGCCATCACCGCATAATCCTGCGTGCGGTTCTGCCGAAGCGCGGCGAGCACGCCGAGACTGACGCCGACCATCAGCGCGATGAAGATGGCGCTGACGCCGAGCACGGCGCTGGTCGGAAAGCCCTCCGCAATGATGTCGGCGACGTCCTTGTCTTTGTACTTCATTGACGGGCCGAGATCGGGCGCGTCGAACCCGCGCCATTCCCAATGCGCCGGACCCCATCGCGGCGCCGGTTCGGGCGCGGCGTCCGCTTCACGCGCCGGTTCGGGATCGGGCAGGCGCTCGGCGGTGACGTTGAAATCGAGCGGGAGGAGGTCGCCGAGATAGCGCGCGAACTGGATCCAGCCGGGCTGGTCGAGGTCGAACTTCTCGTTCAGCCGGCGCTCGACCTCCGGCGGCAGCCGGCGCTCGGAATCGAAGGGCCCCCCTTCGGCCTGTCGCATCAGGAAGAACGCGGCCGCAATGACCGCGAGCAGCGTCGGGATGGCGATCAGCACGCGCCGCGCGGCGAACCCGAGCATCAGCGCGGGGCTCTCTTTGCCTGGGCGACGGCGACCGAGCTGAAAGCGACGAACATAAGCGGTGCTGGGCGCCCTGGCGTTGGGATCGCGCCGCGGGAGCCCGAGCAAGGCCCTGGCGCGGCGCGCTTTTCGGGACCTTTTCTTTCCTGACGGTTCATGTCAACGATGCGGCGCTGCCCAAGACCCGAACGGGCGCAGCATTGCGACAGAACGCATCATGCAGGGCGGCATGGCGACATTCCTTGAAATCACACCCGAATATTCTGTCTCTGCGCAGCTGAGCGTGGAAGACGTCGCTGCGGCCGCGGCCGCGGGCTATCGCTGCATCGTGAACAACCGCCCCGATGGCGAATCCGCGGACCAGACCGCAGGCGCAATGGTGCGGGCTGCGGCTGCGGCGCATGGTCTCGCCTACCGCGCGATCCCGGCAACCTCGCCGATCAACCTGGACGATCCCGCCGTGGCCGCCACGATCGAAGCGATCTCGACGGCGGAGGCCCCGGTGCTCGCCTATTGCCGCAGCGGGACGCGCTCGACCACGCTGTGGGCGCTGGCGCAGGCCAAGACCGGCGCGATGGCGACGAGGGACATCGTCGCGGCGGCGGCGAACGCCGGCTACGACCTGTCGGGCTTGCGCCCGATGCTGGAGCGGGCGGCGGCCCTCACTCCGCGGGCGGACCCTGCGCCCACGAACGGCCACGATCGATGAGCACATCCGGGAGCGCGATGCGCATCGAATTCGCCTCTGAGGCGCGCCCGGCGGCGGCGTACGCCCCCGGCTTCGCGCCCACCGCCTTCCGGCTGCTCGGCGCGCGCTCCTCGAACGCGAGGGCGCCTGCAATCTTGGCGGCGGCGATGAGCGCGAGGGCGAGGCAGATCATCCGCACCCGCTCGGCCGCGAAGGCAAGTAGACGTAGCGCGCCGCCGGTCATAAGGATCGCCGCTGCAAGTCCAGGGCCGATCCCGTCCGTCGCTTCGGCGGGCGTCACTCTTGTCTCTTCACGCTAGACGCCGGAGCCAGCGCCTATGAGTGTGGAAGCACAGACCAAACGGCAGCGATTCGAGTGGGTGCGCGACTTCGAGTTCGGCGCGACGTCGCTCGTTTACCGCAAGACCGGCGTACGGGTTCCGTATTCGAAGCCGATCCGCCAGGAATTCATCGCCTGGCTCCGCTATTTCCTGGCGATCCGCCGCGAGACCGGGCGCATGCCCGGGGCGTTCACGATCGCCTTTTCTCCCGATCCCGGCCGGCCCTGGTACCAGATGTGGTCCGTGGCCCGCTTGGCCGGCGGCAAGGTCGCCCCGGTCGCAGACGCGGACGTCGTGTTCCATTTTGAAGACGCAACGATGAGCCCCAACGCGCCGCCGACGCACAAGCCGGGCGCCCTGCTCATCAACTTTAACTGCACCGACATCTCCAAGGGCCGCGTCGAGCAGGCGTTCGCCGACACGTTCGGATACGCGCTGTCGATCAATCCGACGCTGCATTTCGGCGCGGCGGTGGAGAAATCGGAGCTCAACGCCGCGCACGACGGCCGGATCGTCACCTGCCCGATCATTCCCGCGCCGGGAAAGACCTACCAGCGCGTCGTCGACAACCGGATCGAAGACGGCCTGATCGAAGACCTGCGCTGTCCGATGGTCGGCGGCAGGATCGCGTGCGTGTTCGTCAAGCACCGGCCGGTGTCGACGCGTTTCTCCAACACGAACTCTTTCGTGAAGGTGATGAGCGCCGACCAGGTCTTCACTCAGGAAGAGCAGGCCCGTATCGGGGAGATGTCCCTGCGGCTTGGCCTGGAGGTCGGCGGGCTCGATGTGCTGCGCGACCGCCATGACGGCCGCATCTACATCGTCGACGCCAACAAGACCGACATGGGCCCCCCGATCGCGCTGCCGCTGCAGGAGAAGCTGAAGTCGGGCCGCATGATCGCGAGGACCTTCCGCGACTACGTCCTCTCGCGCTTGCCGCGGCGCGCCTGATGGCCATCCCGTACGTCCGGGAGATGACGTTTGCTTACGGCGAGGCGCAACAGGTTTCGCCGCTGATCCGCAGAGTGGTGGCCAACAATCCAGGGCCGTTCACGTTCCACGGCACTGGCGTCTACATCGTCGGCGCGCCGGGCGGAGCCGTGGCCGTGATCGATCCGGGCCCGGACAACGACGCCCACCTCACCGCGCTCAAGGCGACCCTATCGGGCGACCGCGTCACCCACATCTTCGTCACCCACGGCCACTTGGACCACGCGCCCGCCGCGCGCCCGCTCGCCGCCGCGACCGGCGCGCGAATCTACGCCTCCGGCGCGCGCACGAAGACGAGCGCCGCCGCCCCGCGCCTGGATGAAGACGAGGACGAAGGCTTCCACCCTGACCATGCGCTGCGGGACGGCGAGGCCATCGAGGGCGACGGCTGGACGATCAAGGCGCTGTTCACGCCCGGCCACACCTCGAACCATGTTTGTTACGCCCTCACCGAGGAAAACGCGCTGTTCAGCGGCGATCACATCATGGGCTGGTCCACGACAGTCGTCTCGCCGCCCGATGGCGACATGGACGATTACATGGCGAGCTTGGAAAAAGTCCGTGCGGGGAATTTCGAAACGCTGTGGCCCACCCACGGTCCGCCCATCCGCGATGTGCGCGCCTTCATCGACGCCTACGAAGCCCACCGCCTCGATCGCGAGGCGCAGATTCTCGCGCAATTGCGGGCCGGCCGCACCC